>JANWKP010000173.1 GCA_025451315.1 Nitrososphaerales archaeon
TGGATAACAAAAGATGAATTCTGGAGAGTATTTCAAGTTCTATGCCAGATTCTTTTAATTTTATCATTATTTTTTCTATAGTTTTTTTCCAGTCTAGTATCTCCTTCTTATTAATTTTTTTAAATTCCACACTTCCTATGATTGGACTCCCATTGACTTCAATTATCAGATCAAATTCCGAGGTCACTTTGATGATTGAAACATGATCTTTAAGTTTATCTGGAATTTCAATATTTAAATAATTGTCACTCTTATCTTCAATCAATTTATAACCCTCTCAACGTTTAATCTGATTGCGTTATGGTTGGAGAGCCGATGCAATTAGATTTGCTAGCTTTATAAGTCTTAAGAATTAAGAAATCATTGTTTGATTTTGTATTTCCTATTTTAACATATTCTAGTTTCAAGGATTCAAATTCCATATTATTAAGTAAACTTTTATTTAACATTTTCTATCCCCTATCTTATTTTCTCTATTATAATCCTCTGATTTTCACAAGTGAGTTTGAGAAATTCACCTTTACTGATACCAAGGTTTAGTGCACATGATTTCGGAAGTACAATAGAAAGAGGCATCACCTACAAGTCCCTGTACTTTACGAAATTCAGGATTCTTTTCAGTATATTTTATATTTTCCATAAATTAGCAAAACTAATACATATATAAAAGTTAGAATTTCCATAGAATTATAAAATTTGTCTACTGAAGATTATAGTTTTATTGATAACGAATTTATTGAAATAGACGACTCAGTAGGAAAATGGGCAAAATACCATAAAAAGGTTGCATTAAATATCAGAAATACCCCTGCATTTGGAGAAACAGTTTATGATGGATCATTCAAAATATATGAAAAATATAACATTATTCTAGATATCCTACTTAAAAAACCAGAACTCAATATCATGGACATATATTTAGAAAAACAAAATGGAAAAAAGCACATTAAGAACGAAAATCAAGAGGAACCATGGATCGATGACAACGAGTATAAAAAAATCCGAAGAAAGATTGAAGATTTACAAAAATTACTGTTTATAGAAAAGTTACCAGATAAAAAGACAAAAGTTGGCAACTTTGAAAAGGTCCACAGTGTACCATTTAGATTATCACTATGCGGCATTTTTTATATAATAATGAACTACATATTATATAGAGATGTATGGTATGTCCTTAAGTATTTATTAAAAAATTATTCAGACAATATATTATTTCAATATTTTTTGTATCCATATTTTGATAAAAGCACACTAAAAGAATCAATTCTGTACCCTGTTATCATAGACTACCTAAAAGAGGTATGCCCCCTCATAAAATATCATCTATCAGGGATAGGCAAGGTGGAGAATTTAGTAGAAGGATATGTAACTACCCCTGTATTTACTTGGGCAAGTCAAAAGAGAACAGCTGTTCCTTCATCGTCCATTCATCAAGAAAATTGGAGTTCTCTTAAAGAATATTTAGATGAGGAAATGGGCTGGAAATGGATATATAAAGCAAGAATCATTCCTGACTATTCCAAAAACGTTATAAGTATACAAAGTAATGAAGTTACTGGATCACCCATAATTTTTATAAACCGAGAGGAAAAAAAAACTATATTAAAATTCAATGGAGTCAATTATAATATATTTGGTGTAGATGAATCATACGGAGAGTTTAGAATTTTAAAAAAATTTGTTAAAGAAAAAGACTTGAGAAGCGATAGCTTCAAGAATGGATTATTGAAGCAGCATGTATTATTATTAACTAATATGCATATTCAAGGTAACAACATAATGACCAATAATATTAAGATATTTAGCAAAATATTATCAACAGATGAAAAGTTTGTTAATCTTACAAATAAAATAACGAGTTTGTTACAAGAAGAAATAAAGAAATAGAAATCTTTTCTACCTTTTCAGATTGCTAATTTCTTTTCATCAAGAAATTTACTTGATCAGATAAACTTATGATTGCATCTTTATTCATAATTTCTTGTTGTCGTAAATTTTCTAATTCTTTATCCTTTTTTGTAATCTTAATTTGATATTTACATGATCTTGGTTGCGAAGATCTTTAAATTAAGTCGCATTCTTTCTTTAAGGTCTTTAAAGTATTCTTTGTGGTTATAGGGATTGCAATCACAAGTTTTTTGGGATTTTGCTTTCTTATCCATCTGGCGGGAATTAAGATGGTGTCCCCTGTTGCTGCGCGGTCTTCCACCAAAATGACTATCTTTTCCTGAATATCATACCCTATTTCTTTTGAGTTACGGCACAAAGATTTCCCCTTCTAATTGACGCCGTAAACTAGCCAATTTAGCTCATATTACCCAAAGAGAACAGTATTTAAAATCCTTTAATAAACTTAAAATGCAATTTTCCAATTCCAACTATTCTCATAAAAAATTCAAAGATATGTTTTGCCCACTATGATCCAGCGGCGGTGCAAAAATAGAATAGTATGTTACTTAAAGGATGAAGATTTTAAGGAGATAACAATAAGAGATGATGAGGTCATAGACTTACTGCTGCCTTGGCTTTTAATATTACAATAATAAAATCACCTGACGTCACTCTTACCTCTTAAGAGATTTAAGAGAAAACTTACTAAAGTTAAAATTTCCAGATATAGTAATTATGGAATGAATTGCGGATGATTTAAATAAAATAACGAAGACAATGCATAAGGAAATTTAGTTCTCATAAGAATATTTTTCGGATGTTGATTTTAGTTGTTGAATTTCTTCCATCAGCTTCATTACCTGGTCAGATAAAGCAATATAGGCATCATCCTTTTCCTGAAGTTTCTCATAAATGATATCTTGGTTTTGTTTATCTTTATCTTCTAAAGTTCTAACATAGTTACTGAGTTTATTTTCCTCATTAATTGTAAGTAAATCTACTGCTTTTAGGTATTGTTCCAGAAGGTAGTTTTCTGTGGGTCTATAATAATTCGCCTTCAACCCTCTTTTAGAAAAGCCATGCCCCATTAAAATTTCAACATCTATTGATTTCATCACCATTTCACATTGTGTTTCAAAGAACTTTCTAAAGCCATGTGACGACTTGAATGGTTGATGTTTTTCTGTTGAAGACGAATCATGAACTGTTAGAACGCCTTGTACTTTCCACGAATCATAGATTAATCTCCTGATTCCTTCTGAATCAAATCTTTTCGGTTTTCCGGCTTGACCAATTCTATGACCATGGGCTTTACTTATCTTTTGCCACTGGTCTCGAATTAGCCAGCTTTCACCATCAATTTTTTCACCATGTAGTTTTCTAAAATTCATGTAATCTTGCAAAGCCTGGTACGCTTCTGAGGTAATGTATGAAAAATACTGGTCGGGCTCTCCATAATATACGGTTATTCGGGCACATTTTATTACTCCATTTTTCTCGACGGGAGTAATATTTTTCCACTTTAGCCAATTCCACGCCCCAACTCGGATACCAGAGGAAAGCATTGTCAAAACAATGGGCTTTATTCGAATATCATTATAAGATAAAAGAGGTTTAATTTCAAGGATATCAGGATTCCTATCATTTGAAGTTTGGGTAAAGGTCGGTACACCTTTCTTTATTTTATCCCAATTCAACAAAATGTCATTGATCACAAAGAAATGTTTGACTGCTTTAATGTAATTGCGAAGCGTACCAGCATTAATTTCATTCCTTAATATACGCTCTTCTTGAAATCTAACATATTCCATTAGTTTTGATTCCAAAGCCTTACGATTGTCTATTTCTTTTGCGAACTCATATAGCGATACGCATTTTTCATCAATTGATTCTCCTGATACATCGGTAAAATTTAGAAATCTGAGTAACATTACAGGATATTGCCTTTTTACATCCTTAGACTTCAGAGCATACGTAAAATTCTGATAAGGAGTAGATTCAATTATTTGCAATTATACAGTTACTGTAGTCCAATTCATCTATATTAGTGTGTATTTCTAAGCGGGTTCGGTGGGAAGACTCACAGATCTGTGAGTAATCCAATATCTTGTTCTGCGATTTGCAAGAGATCCATTATTTTAATTCTATATTATATTTTAGTGATCTAGCCCAAATCAACAAACCATCAGAAGTATGTCTTGGAATTATTTATATCATTATAACAAAACGATTACGTGACTAAAACAACCATCCTAATATTACTGGGAATTCTTAGCATTGCGGTTTCTCTTAACACCGAGACTTTCATTCTAGCAGCAGCACAATCGTCAATAGAGAACTCTTCAAATTTAACTTCTCGAAATAATCCTAGCGTAACAATAGGTGAAATATTAAACGGAACGAACACTCAAGAAAATACTTCTAATGAGTCAGACAGTAATTTTGGATTAATCTAACAATTACAAATTTACGTGATATCCATTTTTGAATATTATCGCACAACAAAATGTGGGACGAGTGTGAAATTTCACACTAGCTTGATATCAACCTCCTTTTCATTGTGATTTTCAAAAAGAAAAAAGTTCACTACAATAAGGGCTATTTAGTATATTACTAAATTCCATCATCCTAGATCCTTACTGGATAGGAGACAGGATCTAAATTGCCAATTATTAGCGATATCTATCGCGGCATCGATCCCAATTACCTCAAGTAAAATTTCAAATGACAATATGGTATTTGTTATTGTTAAAACAAATTTAATACTTGAATTGTTTTTATTAGGGTTATTTATAAAATAACTAGCATTTGAAATGAATATAAATATTTGATCGTTTTGAGGACGACAGGAATTTCTACGGTTTGACTAATATCGCAACTAAGAAATCAGCTTTATCACAATAATAATGATAAGAAGAAGGATCCTTTTCTATTGCCTTATCAAACAAGTCCAATGCTTCTCGTTCTCTTCCTAACTTGAATAAGAGATTAGCTTTTTCGAATAAGAAATTAGCTTTATCACGATAATAAAAAAGAGAAGAAGAAGGATCTATTTCTAATGCCTTATCAAACAAGTCCAATGTCTCTTGTTCTCTTCCTAACTTGAGTAAGAGTTTAGATTTATCACGATAATAATGAGGATCCTTTTCTATTGCCTTATCAAACAAGTCCAATGCCTCTTGTTCTCTTCCTAACTTGAGTAAGAGTTTAGCTTTATCACGATAATAAA
>JANWKP010000174.1 GCA_025451315.1 Nitrososphaerales archaeon
TTTACAAATACAAATTAATCATTCTTCTAATGATATAGAACAGTTAAAAGGAAAAATCTAGAAAAAAGCGATCGTATTCTATATAAATTCATTAAAAAATTTAATCGAAATATTATAGGATTGAAATAAGAAAGATCAGGAGGGATTTATAGAGTTTACTGGACGGTCCACTTTACTAAATTCTACAGACAAGCGTCTCTATAAAAATGAAAAATACATAGTCAATGGTATTAACCTTTAATATCTTTGAATGATATATAATATTATGTCTTCAACTAAAAAAGATGATATAAAAGATAATACTAATCAATTTAAAGAATCTACAGACAGATACGTTGACCAACAGAAACAACAAATTAAGGATACAGCATCTAATGTATCAGACACGACAGAAAAGATTAATGAAAATGTAAATAAATTTCAAACAGATAATAAAAGAGTTTTTGAAAAGAATGCAGATACTTTCAGGAGATACCAAGAACAGATCAACAAAACAACACAAGAAATATCAAACAACACCATAGAGTTGCAAAAAAATGTTTTTAATACATATCAATCATCATACGCTCAATTTTGGAATAACATCTACAAATCATACTGGGAAAATTTCAATATTCCAGAAAGATATTCTGAAACATACAACACATTAAACAAAAATATACAAAATTGTACAATTAATACAACAAATTCCATTAATGAAATCATTGTAGGTGGAGTTGAGAATTTTAATAAGTCACTAGAACTTACACAAAGATATTACAATGATATCATACAAAATAACTTTAATTACGCAAGAAAAATAGAAAGATCATCCAGCGTATAACAGATAAATAAAAAATAAATTTTCTTTTTCTTTTAGATTAATTGATTGAATAAAGTATATTTCCATGAATAAATTTTGTCAATATCTATGTGTGAATTGACTCTATTTTCTCTAGATATTAATTGTAAAACTATTCTAATATCTAAACTATTATTAATACGTTCATAATTATTAAACAAACAGACAGTGAATGACAGTTACTTTATTTGGTAATATTTACATTTAAAAATTAGTTTTACTACAAGAATGTAAAGAGGATGTTATAATGATAGTAGGTAATAAATTACTTTTAATTGCAATTGCTTTACCATTAGTTACTCTTTTGGTTATAGGTACAAAAACTTATGAAAACATAATATCTTTTCAACAACAAACAAAATTTATTGAAGAAACACATAAAGTAATTCTATCATTACAAAATTTACTTACTCTAATAATTAATGCTGAAACTGGACAGCGTGGTTTTATTATTACTGGAAATGAGACATATTTAGAACCATATACATACTCATTAAACAATTTAAATTCGACAATTGTAAGACTTGAAAAATTAATTGACGATGAACATTCAGATCTATTACAAAATGCTAAGCTCAATATTTATCCTCTTCTTCGAGGCAAAATTTCTCAGATGGAAAAATCATTAGATACAATGAGAACTCATGGATTTAATGCTTCGGCAGAAATGATCTTAAGTGATGAAGGAAGAATATTAATGGACCAGATTAGAAATAATATTTCCTTAATCATTAATGAAGAAGAAAAGATACTTCAAAATAAAACAAATCAATCAGTCGTCGATGGACAAAATTTGCTTTTCATATATATTATAGGAATAGTGATTTCAATTACGATAACTACAGTCGCTATAATTCTTACATATTCGCAATTGGATATAAAGCATAAACAAATTACAAAGATGTTAAAAATAGAGATAGATAAAAAAACCAAAGCGTTACAACATTCTAATATATCCTTGAAGCAACTGAATGAGGAACTCAAAAGACAAGATATTATGCAAAAAGAGTTCATAAATATAGCAGCACATGAATTGCGTACACCAGTCCAATCAATTGTTGGATATCTAGAAATGGTCAAAAGTTTTCCTGAAAATTTTAAAAAATATTTAGAACCATTAGAGCGAAATTCAGAGAGACTATATCGATTAACAGAAGATATTCTAGATATAGCAAGAATTGAGAGCAATAACTTAAATTTAAACAAGGAAAAATTTGACATCAATCAAATAATAAAAGAATCAATAGATGAATTAGCAAATAAAATTAGGAATGAGAAAAAAAATGAATTTAAACTTATATGCTTAGACGAAAGTTCTCAAAAATATTCTACTAGAGATAAAGAATTATTTGTATACGCAGATAAAAATAGAATACAACAAGTAATTTCAAATATGCTCAATAATGCATACCAATTCACTGAAAATGGCAAAATTATTGTCAAAATAAAAAAAGACTATAGTAATAAACAAGTAAAAATAAGTGTGCAAGATAATGGTAAAGGAATAGATAAAGGAATTTTGCATACTTTGTTCCATAAGTTTACAACAAAATCAGAGATAGGAACTGGACTTGGTCTATATATTTCAAAAAATATTGTCGAAGCTCATGGTGGAACTATAAGTGGTTATAATAATCCAGATGGAAAAGGTGCAACATTTGAATTTACTCTTATACTTGAAAATTCTAAAAACTAAATTTAATTTGGAAAGATAAGATGAAGATATATCGATATGAACTTCTTAAATTAACTAAATAATAATAATGTTGGTATATAAAACTTCTAAATTTTTCTAATCAAAAATAAATAAAAAATGATAGAAAATGTACAAAACGATGTACTAAAATTACCTTTCTATTCAGTTTATATTGGAAAGTATTACATGTGCCGCATTTCTACCAGGTGCCATTGATACACCAGGTCCAGGATGACTCCCAGATCCGCATAGGTAAACATTTTGTATGGATGGAATTTTATAATTCGACAATTCTGGAATTGGTCTCATGGAAGATAACTGATATGGAGTCACTGCACCACATAAAAGTGTTCCAAATCTTGTATTTGTTGGCCGATTTTCAAAATCTAGTGGTGAAAATACTACCCGTTTTATAGTCTCTTTTTTTAAATTTGGTAAATAATTTTCTGCTATCATAGTTAAAATTGAATCAGCATATTTTTCCTTAAAATCACTCCAATTTTTAGTATCTGCTAAATCTATATTTCGTTCATTTTTTTTATCGTTATTTAGATAACGTTCTACTTTGTAAGGAACACTTAAAACAAGAAATTTAAGTAAATGTTTTCCTTTTGGAGTTCTACTCTCATCCACCATAGAATCATTGCTCATTATTGGCAGGGGTTCAGATGGAAGTTTTCCACTTCTACATTCATAAAATATTTTTGAAAGGTACTCTACACTTGGAGGTGAAAGATGGAGTTGAGGCGAATATGTCACTTTTGAATTTGTTTTAGATTTTATGGGACTTTCTAGTGCAATATATATAGCAAAAATAGAATCGCCCCATTCTATTTTTTTTATCTGTTTTACAATTATGGGGTCTATATTTTCTTCTCCTATATGATTGATAATTAGTGTATAGGGATCGGTACTTGAAGCAACTACTTTTTTAACACCAATTATTTTGCCATTTTCAAGCCTTACTCCTATTGCTCGCCCATTTTTTATAATTATTTTTTCAACCCCAGAATTAGTAATTATACTACCTCCATTTGTTTTAAGATATTTCGCTAACGCTAAAGGTAGATTTATGAAACCTCCTCTTACTATATTGTTACCTTCATCTTGTATTATACTGGAAAAAAGATATGAGAATGATCCTCCTCCTGCATCATCTGGAGAAAGTCCTACAAATGCTGCAAAAGTTCCAAATAAAACTCTTATTTCTTCTGATTCAAAATATTCATTTCCCCAGGATCGCATTGATTGAATGTTGGACCGAAATTTGTTTAATAATATCTTTTCACTAACACTCTTTTCCATTTTTTTTATTTGAGAAGATAATAATTGTGGAGATGAATTGATAGAAGAAATAATATCTTTCTTTTCTTTCTTATATGTCTCAAATAATTTTGTCCATGTTTTTGCATCTTTATTGGAGTATTTTTCTATACTTTTCACGGTTTTAAGTATATCTCGATACATTGTGATATAACCACCATCTGGAAAAATATGAGAGTACGAAATCTCTGGTTTTATCAATTCAAAACCATAATTACCAAGATTTAATTCAATAGGCACTGGAGATAAATTTGCTAGTTGATAACCAAATGCGTGTACATCAGACAAAAATCCGGGTAGAGTTATCTCCTCAGTTATTGTCATACCACCTATAGAATGATATTTTTCTATTACCAATACTTTGAGGCCATACCTAGCTAAATAGCATGCACAAGTTAAACCATTATGTCCTGCACCTATAACTATAGCATCATAAGATGATTGAATAGTATCATCATTCGTCATATTAATCAGCTGATCTTTTAAATGTCCCTTTGGTATTTTAATAAATACTCTGAATTCTAACAGAAAGTAAGATCTTTGGTAATTCGCTTTCTTTTATTATATGAAATTAATAGTATTACATTAAATTTTAAAAATCAGTGGACAAGGTTAACAATCGATTTATAATAATTTGAATTGTAATAACCTGGACTGGTAGAAGGTCAGTCAAGGTGATTCAGACTATGATTTACCTATCTGTCTATACAAGCCTTGATAGCGTATATTGTAATGATAATAGATAACAATCATATATCAGTTTTATAAATTCTCATTCTGTACTTTTGAATTTGAATGATAGAAAATTGTTTTACTATTATTAGAATAAAAAAGAATCTTAAGGATAATCTCATGGTGAATTGTCAAAATAAAATATACTCGTCACTATAGTCATAGTTTCTAATAAAAAATGTCCTAAAATTATTAAAAATATATATAAAAATATATTTACAGTGATCTGACAAAGAAAGATCAAGTCTATCATAGTACAATATGCTAATATTTTAGATAACATAATCATTTATCAGATTGGTGATACCTTCATCTTCTTTCAACTTCTTTTTTTACCATTAATTCTTACAATTATAAAATTTTGGTTATTGTATGTTAAAGCTATATATAGAATTACATAATAGTTTACAATTCAAGTAATCGTATTAAAAGAGTAGTTGTGTTTGACAAGATCTAAATATACGTTTAAAAATAATTGCAGAAGAATTGTTTAAAATTAATAACAATAACAATAGTTAGTTAATTCATTATATATAATATATATATGACTCAAAATCCAATTCTAAAGATAATAATGATTATTATGTCATATCTGATAAAAAATTTAGAAATAATAAATACTCAAGTCTACTCCTCAACCAGAGAGTTTAGTATACAAAATAAATAGATAAACATTATAATCATCATTGATTTTCTTATTTGTATGATTGATAGTATTGGAGGAATAGTAATATTTGTATCAAATCAAGCAAGGGCGATAGAATTTTATACTCAAAAACTTGGATTTGACATTAAAGGTGAATATCCTTATAAGAATACAAAATGGATTGAAGTGGCACCTAAAAATTCTACATCTACGATAAGTTTGATGGAACCACATCCAGATATGATGACAAATGAAGAGATGGAACAAGCAAAAAAAGAAATAGGAACTATGACAAACCTCTGGTTTTATACCAAAAATATTGATGATACATACAAAGAATTGCAAGAGAAGGAAGTAAATATCACAGAACCAAAAAAACAGGATTGGGGTGGAATAATGTCACAGATTAAAGACCAAGATGATAATATTTTAACATTGATTTCTTCCTATGAAGACCACAAACATATTAAATAAATAATTATTATTTTACAATAAGATTGCTGCTGTCATGTTTGGAGCAGAACCAATCAAGATTTGAATTGGAGTAATACTATCATCTTCACAAGGAGCCTTTAAAGCTACATGTCCATTCAAAATGTGATATGGTGTTGTATCATAAAGATGAATAAAATCTCCTCCAGGAATAATCTGACCGTCTAATAATTCTGTAACTGAATCTCTCACAGTACTTGTTTCATTATGTTCTTTTTCTTCTTCTTCTGCTGAATGGCCTGCCTCAGTAGTAGTATATTCCTCTTCTTCTTCTTCTGTTTGAGTAAGATTTGTCATAGGAGTATTAGTCATGGTTGAATTATCTTGTGCATATGATAGTGGAATATTATTAAAAATTCCTGCTACCACAGATATAGTTAAGATTGCAATAATGTTATATTTTTTAATATTTTGCATTGAATCTTTCTGAGGTTTTTTACTATTATACTTAATAGTACAATATTCGAATATTACTCCAAATAATGATTATTTGTTCATTCTATATCTATTATATTACAGATTACTAACAATTTTATTCACTTACTCACTTTCATTCATTCATTCATTCTAAAGTTGTACCAGAATACATTTATGTAAACTATTGGTACTTTTCTCTGTTGTTAAGAAATGACAATAGTCCTGGAACATTTTATAATAAACCTAGATTATTGGTATTAATCGCAAGTATTGTTCTTTCTCTTTCTGTCGTTCCGTTTATTCTACCTCACTTATTTCATCAACACATGATATACCATATTCTAATGCATCTTGTTGCTTTGATAATCTCCCAATTTCTAGCTGTTGTATCTATAATGGCTTATCTCAAATGTAAAACCAGTCGTATATTTTTCATGACTTTGGGCTTCATTACACTGGTTATTGCTGAGTATGTATATTTATTAAATTCAACTGAAGATATTCATTCACTCTTTATTACTCAAGCTAATATTGAGACATCTCATTTCATCTTGCTGATAATGATTATCTTCTTTGGTATCTCTTTTCTGAAAAGTCCTCAGGCGAGGTAAAGCAGGTATAGTAGTAGTATGTCTACAATTAATAATCATAGAGAAACACATTCAACTCAAGATAAAATAGTTAAATATGTTGATGAAATTCCTGGAATAAGATATAGAGAACTGTTAAGAATGACTGGACTATCTAACGGAGTTTTATCCTATCATTTAAGATCCCTTGATAATTCTGGAAAGATACGAGTAAATCGAGTTAACAATAGAGTTACAAGATATTTCTCTTATGATGTTTCTACTCATGAATCTCATATAATTGGGCTATTGCAACAAGAAACTACTCGAAAAATTATCCTGTACATATTAAAGAATGGAGCATGTGGATTTAACGACATCATGATACATACGAAAAAAGTTCCTTCTACTATATCATGGCATATGGCAAGATTAAAAGTTGCCAATATTGTCAAAGTACGTAAACAGAATGAATTCAATTATTATGAGATTGGAATGAATAGATTGATATTGCAAGACCTACTATCTAAATACACACGTAGTTTTACAGAAAAGATTGTCGATAATTATGTAGATATGATTAATGAATTCTAAGAGTAATAGTGGTAGATTAATTTCGTGATTTATTCAACATTTTTTATTTAGTCATTCAACAATTATTATTCTAAATAAGAATAAAGATGATCCAAACCATTATTGATAATCATTGATAAATCTGAATCTGATTTTACTATTTCTTTACTTTTTTCAAACTGCATTATTTTATAAAAACATTTGTTTATAAAACAAATTTTCTATAGTAAATTTGATTATCAATTCTAATATTTATTTATCAAAGCAACATATGAACGAATTGCTACTGTTTTACAAGTACATAAATAAAATTGTTGAGTAAAATCAAAATAGAAGAATACTTAGAGCCTATCCCAAAAATAGATAGGAATATAGCTCTTTAGTTTCTTTATCACAATAGTAATAATTTAATAATAATAAGACAAAACGTTATGTTAGAACAATTACATTTATTCCAGATGATCTATGGAATGAAATTAAAAATATTTTACCAGATGAGAAACCGGAGAGCACCATAGGTCGTCCAATTGTTCCATACAGAAAAGTAATTGATGGAATAATGTTTGTCCTAAGAACTGGATGTCAATGGAAAA
>JANWKP010000175.1 GCA_025451315.1 Nitrososphaerales archaeon
TGGTTCCCTTGTTGTCCTCCTGCTGTTTGGTTCCCTTGTTGTCCTCCTGCTGTTTGGTTCCCTGCTTGAGTTTCTTTACCTAATTCCTGCATCATAGGGATAGTATCATTGCTAGTGCTAGTTTGAGTGTCATTAGTTATACTTTCAATCTCATTAGCACTTTCAATACCTGGCTTCCCTGAAGTATAAGGACTAGAACCACCTGTTTCAGGTGTTTTTTCTTGTGAATTGTTCTGTGTTTGGGCTGATATTGGAGTGGATAAAATAGTAGATACTATTCCAAAAGATATTAAGAGAAAAATATAGTTTATTCTACATCTATTTTTCATGATAATCTTAGGGATTTAAACTATAAAACAATTACTATAAGAAATGATATTTATATTATCCTACAGCAGCTGTTACACCTCTTTTATACATATGCTGATGACACATAGTTCAATGAAATATGTACTCTTTATTATTATAATATTTAATGAAATGATCGTATCTTTTGAATCTTGATCTCTCTGCATCATATGTGCACTACCATCATTCTATTTTACTAGGTGTAGTTGGTTTTCCTATGCTACCAATAATATACTGTATCATTTTCCTAGTAGAAAAATTCAAATTTTGATTGAAGTTTAGAAGGTAAATTGAAAAACTTTAAGTAATGTCTTTCGATATCTGTAATGGTTTTCTGTACTTTATAATTGTGAATTTAAATAGGTAAAAATTCTGTCAGATATACCCTCTGTGCATTTAATCGATAATAACATATGTCTATTCTTTATTTAGTTTGTTTGTTTTTGTTTTTTTTGCAGTTTTTTCTTTCTCTTTTTTGTTGTTCTTGTTGTTCTTCTTTTCTATTTTGAATGAATTTTGATCTACCATATTTTTTATGTTCTTTAAACATAATGCATAGAAGAGGTAAATAATTAAAATTAAAGATTAAAAGAATTTTCAAATTTTTTTGTATTTGTATTTGTTTTGCATTTAAAAAAATAGTAGAGTAAAAATAAATAGTAGTTATAACTAGCTAGCGATAAAATAAAAGATTCTAAATTCGAACCAAGTACTACCAATTTGTCTATATAGGATTTCTTTATCAATATTTTATTATTCAAACCTTCCAAAGCATCTCTTACCGTTGGATATCTGTTTAGATCTTTTGACAGACACTCAAGATAAGTTCTGTCACCATAAGGCATATTATGACACAAATCAGTTTTAAATATATTAAAAGCCATTAGAATATCATGTTCATTTAATCCTTCATTCAACAAATTTTGTAAAATAGAAAATACGATTGGTTGAGATTCTTCTATTACTTTTCGGTTTGAAGCTATTTCATCATCCAAGATGGAAATCTTGTTTCTCTTCTCTACGATGTCTTTTTGTAAAGGTAGAAGGTCATTAAAATAATAATTCATACACCTAAAGAATCTGATTTTGATTTCTTTTTTATTCAGACCATATTTTTTAGAAATCTTTAAAAATGTTAGACATAAATTTTTAATATCAGAAGCATTAAAACCAAGATTTTCCAATTGTTTCAGGGATTGAACTATTGCTTCATTTGACGTTATCTTTATTTCATAATTGTCACTTATAGCCTTTAAATCTTGGATAAGCGATTCACGCTGCTTGATTTCCATATCTTTATTTTCAAGTAGCTCTCGGTATGCCTTTATATCTGAAAATTCACTGAGGATTGTAAGAGGCGTAAAATTCATATCAATAAAAATCTTTATAACATCTATTAAAGGCTCTAGGATGTGAATTTCTATACCATGTTTCTTTAGTTCCTCTTTTACATTCTTGAATAACAAGAAATCCTTTTTCTCATTTTGTATCTTTTCTCTGGAAGATTCTAAATCATCATCTAAATCTTGAATCTCTTTTCTCTTTCTTTCTTTTTCATGATCCAGTTTTTGGATTTCAAGTTTTTTGTAAGAGATGTCTGCATCTAGTCTGACCTTTTCTTGCCGTCTTTTATGGATATTTTTTGGTATTTGATTTAACGAATTTATTTCTGGATAGGAATTTATAACTTTGACCAGCCTGGCAATATCTGCTGGTGATAATCTTTGTTCTTTACTTTCATTATATAGTTTGTTTAAAAAATCAAAGAGATGGTCATCATCTATACCTAGTTGATTGATGATGTTATTGATTCTTAAACCTTTAACACATTGAATAGGTGACATTCCTGCCTTTTTTAATGCTAATCTTAACTTTCTAAGATTATTTGCATCAAAAACACCAATTCTATTTTGCCATTCTTCTTTAATATTAGAAACAGAACCTGTGCTAATATTAAATTGTGACGCTATGTTATCTCGAGTATTGCCACTAATCCATGCATCTATAACCGCTGATTTGATATGTTCAGCAACCTGTTCTCGCATTACATATTAGTAATTCACAAAAGCGGTATTTATCTATTATGATTCTATGAAAAGGACAAATATAACTAGTAAAATTCTAAATATAACAATCAAGTCGTTATATAATTATTGTACTTGTTGTATTTGTTTTTATTATTGTTGTAACACAAACCACTACCGTCATTTAAAAGAAATTTCCGTCAAATAAGCCGTCAAATAGTCAGTATTTGCGTCAAATTCAATTATCTATTAGATATGTATGATGTTATTTTAACATAGATTAAACTAAAGATTCGTTCATCTTTTTTCTTCTTTTTCGTTAAAGCTTTTAGCTTTAAAAGATATTATTCTAAATTTCCTTTATTTTAACGATTTAAGGTAAAGACTATATTTCATTATGAGAAGCATTTATTCTGATATATTATTATCGGCCAGAATATTTAGGATAATAGTCACAACGACAACATTCCTACAAATCCCTTTATGTTTGTAAATTATCTCTTATTCACTTACACTTGATAATACTCAGAATTGAGCTATAAAGTCAATACCATAAGGCATTTCAAAAATCTATTTTTCTTTTTCTTCAATAAAATTACGACTTAAAAGATAGATCTTGTCTTTCATTTCAAGATTGTTGTTTAGGTAGTATCTTTTAATAATCTGTCTTATTAGTTAGATAACTTATCCATCGTTATATTTTCGAAAATAAAAATCACCAAATCTTTTTTCTGATTGAAGTATCCAAAATCTTTTATGAGGCTTTAGTTTGAACAATCTATTTCTGAATTTAAACTAAAAAATACGTGAACCATATATTTCAAAATAACTACGATAACATTTTGCAGTATGCTCATTATATTTGCTTTTTAAATAAGTTAAGAAATCTTCCATGCCAATTTGATATTCTTATATTATTTAAATAACATTATAAATTAAGGTGAGACATTCTTTTTATACATTTAATAAAAACGAGAAAAGAAACAAAATAATAGCATCTTTATGCTTTAGCGGTATTACTCTATTTTATTCTTCATAAATAGATTTTTTGGCTCTGATAAGTTAAGGATAAATTTATAGCTATGGATATCCTGTTTATTTTTATGAAAATCAGTTTTGAAAGAAACAAGATACCCACTATCGAAAAGAATAGTAAAATTTATTAATCCAATATTTGGTAATTAAATTCTAATATTATTATAAAACATTTTTTTTTGAATGGATTTTTATTCATTAATGATATCTAACAGGAATAAATGCTCTATAAAAATTTGATATGATTTATTTGGCATTGGAATTAAATATGAGTCCATATCAATAACTTTGATATTTGGTTAATGCTTATTACAGTAAGAATGTAGAAGTCGATAAATATTTAATTCGGTATTATGATATCGTTAATAATAGTTCAAATCGACCCTCCATTCTCTTTTTACATGGTTTGGGAGGATCCGCTGAGAGATGGACCAAAATCATTCCTTCACTGTCATCAAAATATAGATTAATTATTCCAGATATTATTGGATTTGGTTATAGTGAAAAGCCACATGTGGAATATACAGTAGATTTTTTTATAAATTTCTTAAAAAAATTTCTCAATACATTAAACATATCTGATGTTATTATAATAGGTTCATCATTTGGAGGGTTGCTGGCATTAGAATATGCTATAAAGTATAACGACACGGTAAAAAAACTAATTTTAGTGTCCCCTGCTGGAATGATGAGATATGTTACCCCTACCTTAAAACATTATATTTCTGCGGCATTATATCCAACATATGAAAATGTTTTACGAGCATATAAAGAAATGGTATATGACTCAACAATTGCCACCGATGAATCTATTCTTGATTTTATCAACCGAATGAACCTACAGAATTCCAAGTACGTATTTATGTCTACATTGATGGGATTTAATGACCACCCAAATTTGAATGATCGATTAAAAATAGATATACCTACTTTAATTATTTGGGGTAGATACGATAAATTAATACCAGTAAGATACGCAAAAAAATTTAAAATTCCTAATAGTAGAATTGTTATAATAGACCATTGCGGACACTATCCTCATCTGGAAAAAATAGAAATTTTTACTAAAACAGTAACGAAGTTTTTAGACAACTAAAGTTTAAAGCTTTTTAACATAAAATTTAAAGTACCGTAAAAACTGTAATTTGATTAACAAAATATGTATGATATAAGTATTATTTTAATTACTGTTAGTCTTTAGAAAACGTCGGATGTAATATTTTTTAGTTTGTTTTATTGGCTCTGTGAAGTTAACGATAAATATATAGTTATAGATAACCTACTTCTACTCTAAGACTATTAGATTTAAGAAAAATAAAACAGCTATCTTTATTGTAATATACTCTTTGTATTTTTATTTTTTGGTAAGTTTCGAGAATATCTCCAAAGCGTTAGTAATCTTTAGAGGATAAGAAAAGAAATATGTTTCTGTGAAGTTATGCTTGTGTTTGGAATGGGATACAACATTTTGGTTCATATTATATATAAACGTCATTGAATTTCTGGATTAATAATTGATGAAACTATTATTTAGATAGAAGATTAGGACTCTGGTTATGGATTTGTCTCGAACAAATTGACAAACCTGGGCTTGGAGTCTATATTTCAAAAGAGAGAAACATATTTGCAGCAGAGAATTTTATTCATTCTTTAGTAATTAGATATGGAAAATATACCATACATACCCATACCCAGATGGTGGTACAGGAAATCTTCAAGCATTCAACTTTTTATATCTAACATACATATTATTTTTTCCTTTCGAGAAAAGTATGATTGAAAGGAGGATGCAGTATTTAAGATCGAAGTGAATCTTTTGATAATTCCTATGGTTGTTCAAAGAAAGAATTCAATTTAGAACATGTGTATAACTCTATAAAACTATTTACATTAATGTATAATAATACTATAGTAAATAAAAAAAATTTCTATGCCAACAAAGAAGGGGGATATGATTATGATGATGATGGAGATAATATTCTAATGAATTCAAAGTTGTTTTATTTTTATAGATTTATTAATACAGTGTTCTTTATTTTAATTCTTAAATGAACTTAATTGAATACGCTGTTTAAATCGACATAGAAGTAAAATTAAAATTTTCCTTGTGTAACTTTATAAGAAAATAGCTTAATTGATTAAATTCCAGACTATAATGTGAATCCAATTTTGTATTTAATCTTTCATCTGATTTTATATTTATTGAAAGATCTGCATTTCTAAAAGCGGAATTGTCATTTTCTGAATCTCCTAAATACAAAATATTTTTGGTGAGATCTAAATTTAATAATGCACGAATTTGATTTACGATATCACCCTTATTGCAATATATAGAATATATATCTAAAAAAGGATGTGTTAGATATTTTTGAATATACAAATTATTGTTTGGAGGTAAATTTATTTTTATATATTCGTAAATTTTATCTATTATTCGAGGTTCGATATTTATTTTGTAACTTTCCCATTTTAAGAGATGCCTATAGTCAAAAGAAACTCCTGCAAGTAACTTTTCTTTGTGAGTATATTTTTTTAGGATCTTTATATCGTGAAAATTTTGTGAAATAATGGAAGATAAATCTTCTAGGATAGATGAATTCTGAATAAGTTCCTCTTTTTGTTTAATCCAATATCTAGCTAACGTATTAGATTTAAATTTATCTATGTCAGTCGGATCGGATGTTATTTCGTAATTGACAAAGCCGTTGTTAAAATCTTTGTTGTTTTTTTGTAAAAAAAAGGTTTCAATACCCATGATTGAAGAAATTATTACAGCAAAATTAGAACATGGTTCTAAAAATGAAAAGTCCTTACTTGAAACTATGCAAACAGGAATAGACTTTGAAATATCAACTAGAATATTATGAAGATCTTCTGGTAGAGAA
>JANWKP010000176.1 GCA_025451315.1 Nitrososphaerales archaeon
GATCTCACTTATGATTATTTAAAAGATACTTCAAAATCTATCAAAATTCTGATGAGAATTATAGGTGCGATAATAGTAATAGCAATTATCATTTCCTATTTAAGTAAGGATCCAGTAGTAGCCGCCTCGATAGGAACTATTTCAGGCTTAGTAGTAGGTTTTGCTTCTCAAAATATAATCGGAAATATAATCGCAGGATTATACTTGGCTTTACTTAGGCCATTTAAATTAGGAGATGAAATTACTGCATATAGTAACACAGGAATAATATATGATATTGGCTTAATTTCAACCAAGCTTAAAACTAGCGACAATAAAACGGTACTAGTTCCAAATTCTTCTATGGTCACTACCACTATTGTATTAAATAAAAGACTGTAGAGATTGATTATACACTCTTATTTATTGAAGTAAATAATAATTTAAAACAGTAAAAAAATAAGCTTGGTAATGTATAAGTTGGTTAGCTATTCTATATTTATTTGTCTACCTTTTGGTTTTTGCTTTTCCCTCTTTTGAAATGTTATTTCAAGAACTCCATTATTATAATTCGACTTGGCACTTTCAATATCAATATCTTCTGGTACTTCTATTTTTTTATGATATTTTCTATTAGGTTCTTCACTTTTTATTTCTACATATTTATCATATACTTCTATTTTTATTTTGTCTTTACTTATACCAGGCATCTCTGCTACAATTTTTACTTCCTTTTCGGTAGTTGAGATATCTATTAGTGGTTCCCTTTCTGCTGAAAGTGTGGGTTGTTCAAAGGACCCCCTCCCAGAGAAAGATTTTAAATTACCAAATTCTTGTATTTTCGGTTTGCCATCTGGACCTATTGTCATGGAGTATCCATATACTATCGGACCGAACTCTCTAACTTTTCCTCCTTCTGGTGTATCGTATTCTTTAATTAGATCTTTAGGTACTTTATTTTCGATATTTTTAAACTGTTCTGAAAATATTCTTTCTGTTTCTCTTCTCATATCATCAAATTCTCTAAACATATCATCAAAGTTCCATCCACCAAAACCTCTTCCCTCGCGTCTTCTACGTCCTACACCACTACCCCCAAACAAATTTCGAAAGAAATTATATGGATCTATGTCATTAGGAAAACTCATATCATTATATTACATCGCCTTGTATTAAAGTTATATAAAATTAATTCTAGATTTCCAAGTGATGAATCTGAAGAAAATCGTACAATAAGAAACTAAATCAAAATGTTCTTAGTACTAGAGCCAAATTTATGTGTCCATATAATTATGAGGACCTAAATAGTTGTATTAATAAAGTATTTTCTATTTAGTTAAATATCTAGGAGGCTATTCTAATTAACAGATAAGATTATCTAAAATCGTAGTAATGGAGATATTGCCATATTTATAATAATAATGTACATAGATAATATAAGTAATTATTAATATTATTAAACTATCTTATCTGCCATAATCATAACAAAAAGATGTTAAAATATTACTATAATATATACCTCAATGATTCTCATTTTGAAACTTAAAAATTGCCAATCATTCAAGTAAATATCTAACTGCAATGTGAGTATATCATTATCCGAATTGATAATTTTACTGATATATTTTATAAATAATACAAAAGAAATTGTAAATTATTAAAAAATTTATTAGAGGTTTGAGAGTAACAGCATTCATAAAAGTAAAACTTTTTTATATATCATTCATGATTTTGATATGATGTTTCTTGAAACCCTTTATCTTCTAAAATCTCAACAATATTTTCTATTTTTTTGCAGTATTTCTTATGGTAATAATTAAATTCATATTTGAGATTTGATGGGGATTACAAAATCAAAACGAAATAAACAATTTATAAAACTAATTCTCAGCCAACAATATAGATTCAACTTACAGATACAAAACCTTTAACTTGTAAACGATAATTTAAGTAATCTATGATGAAATAGCGATATCTATATCCGATATTATATTAGGCAAGTTCATATAGTATAAAAATCAACATAATAATATGAATAATAATAGTAGATTCATGGTTGGTGTGATAGGTATTACTGCCGTATTGCTATTAACATCAGATTCACTCCTAAGGAGAGGAAAACAGTAAAATGGAAAAAGTATTTTCAACGCTAAGATCATTCATTGATAATAATGGAAAGACCAAATTCTGCATAACTTGTGGCGGGATGGCTACACAAGAAGCATTATTTGACGTGGGAGACGGTGTTACCCTCATAGAAAAATATTGTGATACATGCGCTAAAAAAGAAGTGCCCTAATACTTTTTTTACTGCCTCTAACTATAGAATGACGTTATCATTGGATATAATTCTATGATTGAACCTATACCTGCTCTCATAGAATTCTAATCTAAAAATTTAATCAATAAATCATTATTATTTTTTATTTTGACCAATTATGATATAATAATATCTTATTTAATATTGACAACTATAATTCCAAAATTGGCTATATATTAACGGATTACTATTTTATTAGATAAATACTTTCTCTTCAATAATTATATTCTATAGTAATGTTGTTGTACTTTTAGATGCTTTTATTTTGGTTATTCAGGAACCATTAGTAGTTGTCTAATTGAATATTGGTCTATTTAGTAAAATGGAATGTAATGAGGGTAATATTACTATTAATTCTAAAATTTATTTTTTAAAGCCTCTAGAATGTACATCGTAGTTAAACCTGATGTCCAACTATTTTAGAATAAGTACTCCTAAACCTATTTTAAGTCCCAGAAAAACGGCAAATTAAAAAATATTAATGGTTGTAGGATTTCTCACTAATTTTTATAATGTTAAAGTAGTTTTGAATATCCTTTTTATAATATTTTTTGATCTATTCTAGGGATTTGTTAAAAGTGTCTGTATACTTTAACATATAATAATTAATTGTTCTGGTTACATCTTTTGAATTATTACTTTCATTATGGTCATTCATTTTATATGCGCCAACGTATCTTTCTCCAATAATAAAATTATTCAAAGATTTGTAATTATCATCTATAAATTTAGAAAATATTGATTGACAAGTATTCAAAATATTATTTTGTACTTCCATATAATTACTTAACATTCTTTGTACTCTGATAATGGTTTGTTGTTGATATTTGTTTGAGGTATCAATACTTTTTTATAATCTCATTATTTGTTTTTTTATACTCATTCCTTGTATTCGTAACTTTTACTTGTAGTATCTGAAAGATGAGAAGAGGTATTTTCTATCTCTTGTCTTTCATGATATAAATTTTCTCATATTCATCATTTTTATCTTCATTGTTATTTTGTCTTTTACTATTTTCATTTTTATAATTTGACATATTAGTTACTAATCATTAGAACATTCTAGCATATAGATAGTAATAAAGTAGAAAATTATTGGTAGGTTCGAATATTGTTTTTGTATATTATTACAAGGTATGCAGTATCAATTCTATAAAGGGAATTCTATTTTCTATTTTATATTGAAATCAAATAATATCGTACCTGCTATTTACATTTATTTCATAGAAAAACTAATTTGAAATTTCCTTACTATTTCACCAAATTAACAAACGAACAACAATTGATTATTAACTAATAAATTCAATTTCTGCGGGTATTATCTATTTTCTATTGTAGGAAGTACATTGGATTTTATATTTATCATATATTGGTTGACTTAGAGCCTATCCCAAAAATAGATAGGAATATAGCTCGTTTGTTTCTTATCATATCTGATAATGTTTAAGAGTAAAAAATATGTTAGGACAATTACACGCATTCCAGATGATCTATGGAATGAAATCAAAAATATTTTACCAGATGAAAAACCAGAGAACACTATAGGTCGTCCAATTGTTCCATATAGAAAAGTGTTTGATGGTATCATGTTTATCCTGAGAACTGGATCTCAGTGGAAAATGTTACCAAGAGAATATGGTTCTGGTTCTTCTACATGCCATAGAAGGTTTCAGGAATGGAGAGAATTAGGTATTTTTGATAAATTATGGTCTAGATTGCTAAAAATATATGATAACAGAATAGGAATCAAATGGAACTGGCAGTCACTTGATAGCATATCAATAAAATCACCTTTAGGGGGGCGATGACTGGCCATAATCCTACAGATAGAAGCAAATTAGGAAGCAAAAGACATATTCTTACAGATAAAGATGGTATTCCTTTGTCTGCTGTTATAACATCTGCCAATACTCATGATGTTACTGTTGCAATTGATACAGTTGACAGCACAGTTATCAAAAGACCATCATTATCCAAACCAAAGCATAACCAAAAGAAACAGAATCTATGTCTTGACAAAGCATATCATTCCAAAGAAGTAGAACAAGAAATTATCAAAAGGGGATACATACCACATATACGACACAGAAGAGAAGAAGAAAGAATATTTCATAGAAAACATCCTGCAGCAAGAAGATGGGTAGTTGAGAGAACAAACTCATGACATAACAGATTCAGGAAATTATTTACAAGGTATGAAAAGAAAGATGAAAACTATCTTTGTCTTGTACAATTAGCAAATAGCATAATTGTTTATAGAAGGATAATTTTGGGATAGGCTCTAAATCTTTAGGAAGGCTATAAGTGCCTCAATATTAAAAATTTTAATGATTCTTTTATGAAAGTAATAAAAATTATTGTTCGTGTTGTGAACCAGATCTTATATTTCTAGACTTATCAAACCATAATTCATTAAACTTTATCATATTCTTTAAATATTCGTCATAGAAACTCGCCCAATTAGACATAATATGTTGCCAAAACGCCGAATATGTTATAAAAGGATTGGATGAGAAATTACTTGTATTTTGTTGTTGTAATCTATGTTCTTCTTTTTCTAACAATAATTTAGGATTGATGGTTTCATTATCAAATTCTGATTGAGGCGTGTTCTTTTCTTGGCTTAATTCATCAGTAAGAGAAAGATTAGGTTTTTCAATGTTTCTAGATTCTAATCTAGATACTGAACTAGTAGTAGTAGATGGATTTACTTTGACGTCAGTTTCTACCTCTATATTTTCTTCCTTGTCTTTTAAAGGAACCGTGAATTCTGTCTGTGCTTCGACATTTACTCCCTCGGCCGGTATGGTAGTTACTGTTGTTATAGTAGCTTCTCTATCAGTCTTTGATTCTTTGGGATTAACAATTATTTTTTCTTTCTTTGATAAAAATCTGGTCTCATTCGGGGATTGAATCACATCAAATTCTAATTTGGAATCCTTTCGGACATCAGTTAGTTCAGTTTTGTCATTTTGCCTTAGTTTAGGTGTATGATCTATATTTTTTTCTTCCAAGTCACCTTCTTTTACA
>JANWKP010000177.1 GCA_025451315.1 Nitrososphaerales archaeon
AGCAACAGGCGCGGCGACACCACGTGGGCCTTATCACGTGTCCTTTCTATATCATATTATTGTTAACGAATCTAAAGCCAAGAGCGGAGCCCGAACTCCACCCACCAGACTGAGAAAGAATATGGCAATTAAGGCACGGGACAAGCGAAACAAAGGTCAGCTCACTAGGACAGAATTTATGGAAATCATGCACATCCTCGGAATAGAAGGTGATGACGAAGATAGTATAAATGATATCATAGATAATATGAAAGGATTGGGTAAGGACATGAAAGGATTGGGTAAGGATTTAAAGGAAGCAAGTGAAAGGCTAGGTATAGAGGAAAAAAATGAATGATACTGTGGTGTAGTTTTAGTTATGGCCACCACCAATCATCTCATTTCCGTCTATCAGAATGCGTCCTGTTATCAATGCATGGAGCATGACTACAAATTTATGCATAATATGCGAAATATGTATCATCTTAATATACTTTTAATTAAATGTGTTCTTTTGAGTATCGGCTACGCATTTTAATTAGCATGATTTTTCCCTAAATTAGTTAACTTATATTTATTGCAGCATGTAATACATGACTGTAACCTTGTATTGTACTAATGCAATCCTATTCCACCTGTTCACGCTTCGTAAAAATTTACTTAATACACTCTACTGTCAAATGGCTCCAAAAATACCCAATAACAATCATCAGATGCATCATTAATTCCGGCACTGAAACATAATTCCTTTTTCCAGTACCGTCAAGCTAAATCTATGAGGATCTGATTTCATTGTATAACATGGAAACATAATAACGGTCTTTGGTGGCCTTATAAACAACCATGTCCTCTTTATCATTTTGGATATGCTCTATTATTGTGATTTGATTTAATGAGTGATCCCTAGTGTATATTTAATTTATTATAGGAAATAGACTAGCCCGATTGATAGGAATAAAACATACTCTGTGAGCAATCTTTTTTAGTCACTAATGGTCCCAGCCAGAACCTATACTGTCCGGACCTTCAAGAATTTGATTAACAGGTTTTTATACTAGTCTAAAGAGGGTCAGATCTGCCCCTAACCCACTTACTTAATAACGATGATTGAGAGAAATTATTCCTGCTATGGCATTTACTAAAGGAATTTGATATTGGTCGTGACTGCCAAGGAGATCATTAGCTGATAAATTCGAATTCATAATTAATTGTCTTTGAGAGAATACCTTAAGCAAAGATATTATCGTTATTATCCCGAGTTAATTTAAGTCGTTATCTTATATTCAAGATATGAAAATTCGGATAATTTTGAGTATTTGACTTTTGTTAATCCAATAAATCTCTATGTCAATCTATATTGTAGATAGTAATTTGCACTTATCTCAGTTTGCCCTGAGGAACAAGAGCCATATGAAGACAACTTTGCAATCTTCTTCAATGGCCTGAAGAATAACCAAAATCCATCAGATACGCACCGATGGTTTCCTGGAGAAACATCGAAAGCGTTATCTACTGGAAAGTCTACATCAAAAAAAGGAGACAAAGCTCTATAATCTCTAAGATTTTCTACTCTTGCATCATCAAGGGTGAATTGTAAGTTCGACATTTCATCCGCATGCATCTGTGCATCCCTCAACATTTCATCATCTGATTCATTATTTACCTGTATGGATATCCAATTGATAATTGGCATGAAAATTGATTTGCCAGCCGGTAGTGTAATAGTCCTCCAAGGTATTGTTTTAGCAGTTTCGATAATCTGACATAGAAAAAATATATTAAAGTCGCCCTGACGTGCACCAGCAAAAGCTCCTGTATCATCAAAAGCAGGATTTTGGGATTTAGGAATAGATAATATCCATTGCCACCACTTTACAGACCATTCGCTATATGTCAGTCCAAATGGTTTTGATTCGATTGGATATATGAATATGGGTAGTAATGACATAATTTCACAACCTAATAATATACTATAATATTTAAATAGTTCTGATCACATAAAGGTAAAACGATATTATTTATAATATTCCATCATGGCTAAGAATATGCTTAGTTGTGACTCTCAGGGACTGCGCCTATTAAACTGTCGTTATCTATAACAACGTGTCTTTGAACTAAACCCTTCAGTAGGGGCTTGTTTTTATACATAGGCCTGTGTGAAATCCCTCTTATTTAAAGTTGACAACTTATCTGCCTCGAAATTTGATCTCAGGAGTACGTGGGATCCTTTCAATATTATCTTCCAAAACACTTTATGACGTAAAATTTTAGTATATGAGAAGAGTTCGTCGATCAATGAAAGAATCAAAATTATACCAGAATAAAAATAATAAAACATGGGCAGATATTCTGTTTTTGGAACATCCTGAATATTTTTTACCAGTCCTCGAAAGTTTAATAGAAGAAGCAAAATTGGAAGTTGATGGATTAACTAAAATATTTAAAGATTTTAATATTTTACCAGGAGATAAAATATTTGATTATTCATGTGGAATAGGTAGACATATGATCGAACTAGCTAAAAGAGATTATATGGTATTTGGTAACGATCCTTCTGATTTTTATATCAAAAGGGCTAGAAAGTCTGCAGATAAAGAACTAGGGGATAAAAAAGATAATGCAGTCTTCTATAAAGGCTTCATAAACGAGCTTTCTAAGAAGGTATTCTCGAAGAATAAATTCGATTTTAAAGCAATAATAATCATGTTCAATTCCCTAGGTTTTACTGAGGAAGAAGAAGATGTCAGAATCCTAAGACATCTTTATGAAATTGCCAACCCTGGAAGTATTTTGATAATTCAGAGCGAAAATAGGGATTGGACAGTTATGAATACCCCTAATCACTATATCAGTAATTTCGATAAGATGCTGATAAACGAGATATGGGACTTTAATCCGGTTACCTCAATAGCACATAGTAATTCTAAATTCTATGAAAAAGATTCAATCAATGACTGCATTCATTTGAGATTAGAATTAGATATATATCTAAGAATGTATTCATTGCACGAATTAATTACTCTATTGAGTAAATCTGGTTGGACCTTTGTAAAAGGTTACAAAGATATCAAAAGCTTAGAGAGCGTTTCTACAAATTCTCAATTCATGATAACAATAAGTAAAAAAGAGTAGAGAACAGAAATTATTAATTTATAAAGTTTAAAGAATTCCATAAATTGATATTCCAAACATTAATCTTTGCTGTTTGTGAGATAATTGTTCTCCAACGTATCCTCCTAGCGTTTTCTATCGTGTGTTTTAAAAACATATGATTGGATCCGGTTACCTATGTGGTGGTTATCTTGCTAGACTATCCTATGTTTAAGTTTCATCAAAACCATGAATGATTTTCCTTATATGATTAGTACTATTGAGCCTAAAGAAAAAGCCTAGTTGTGACTCGCAGGGACTGAAACATTTAAACTCTCGTAGTCTATTAGAAGGTGTCTTTGAAAAAAGCCTTTTTTATAAAGTCTTATCCATTGTCCTATAGATCAATTACCTTTATTTAAGTAATGAAATGCCACTCTGATTTTTTAGATTAGTTTAATCCTAACGCTCTATGCCTCATGTTCCTCTATTTCGATTCTACTCCGCTTCATACTTCGCCAGGACGAAGCACATTTCCACCATTTCGTGGCCTGCTCTCGGAACCTAAATCTATAGGACCTGTCTTCTATAGTAAAACACTCCATTATATTATAACTTCTTTCATTCACAAATATGTGCTTACATACAATGTATGCATTCTCAAAAAAATATGATTTGGAGAGGGTATTCCTAAATGTGATTAAAATAAATACTATTTGATTTAAGATCATGATATGGCATATGTTTAAGACTATTCTCATATCTATGATACGGTATTTATTTATATACTTTTATTGAAAACCTTGGGAATGTATATGAAATTTGAAACCAACTGTCCATTCAAAAAATATAAGTTATCATACCACTAATTATGTATGTGATCTGTCCTTTCACATTACCGTTCATCTCTGCACATTTATTGCAATGTTTATCAAATTCGAAACGCTATGGTTTTTTTTTATATACTACACCTTAAATTTCTGGAAATGCACAAATCGATACCTGGGTAATATGGAACCTCCAGTTAATGATGGATCCGACGTATTTACTCATTATAAACAAAAGAAAGTTGAATCCGATTTCTTCTTTCTTATCTCTGGTTGCAGATTCAAGGATAAACTCATCAAAATCTTTTCAAAAAGTTTAAATTTCTTTCTTACTGTCCTTAACCACATATTCAACATAGGGATTTCTAATAATTTCCATGAAATTGATTCGAGTCAAAAGTTAATAGGATATAAAGATAAAACCACTCTTGGCAGACATAAAATGGATATTACCACTATAGTATTCGTTATTTATCAAATGCTTTTCTTTAAGCGACAAGCTATCAACTACCATGTACCGAGTATTGTTGAAACTAAAGTAATAATAAGCTTAGATGAAAACTGTTTATATTACAAAACATTATCAATTGTAAATCATATATGTGATGAGAATGGATTCGTATTGTTACCCTATCAACATAATCAAGAGAATCTCAGTGGTGAAATGAACAGTTCTCAATTTTTGAATACTTAGACTAGTTTACTTAAATTGATCTTTAACAAAATTTTTCGACCTATACAATTCAAGTTTAATGATCGAACTGCTGCTGCCCTTGCTTTAAGTGAAATATTGAAAGGTACGGTTAAGAAAAATGCAAGGAAAGACACTCTTGTACTTGGAATACCTCGAGCGGGGATATTAACTGCTGATGTAATATGCAAAAAACTATCAATAACCAATTTTGATATTATTATCTCTAGAAAATTAACTGATCCTGACAACAAAGAGCAAGCGATTGGTGCCGTCATGGAAAATGGTTTCACATTCATAATGCATGATTTGGTAAAGAATTTTCAAATAACCGAAGAATATTTGAAAAACGAAATAAATTATCAAATCCAAGAAATAGATCAAAAAAAAAGAAAATACAATCAAAATCTTCAAAGTAGTTTTTTATCTGAAAAAATTAAGAAACATAACATAATTCTGTTGGTAGATGACGGAATAGCCACGGGTGCTACAATGATGGTAGCAGCTAAATGGGTCCGTCAGTTTGATAGAAATTCAAATATTAACCAAAAAAGAGTAATAATTGCAGTTCCCGTAGCACCGAAAAACGTTATAGAACAAATATCCAATGAATGCCATGCTGAAGTAGTAACAGTATTTCATCCGTTACAAAGAAATTTTCGTTCAATTGAACAATTTCATCAAAATTTTGTACAAGTAACTGATGACCAAGTCATCAAGTCAATAAAGGATAGATCAATAAATAAAAATTTTTGAAATAAATTATGGAAAAAATGTAAGTAGGTTGGGGCTAGTCTCGGGATTATAAATTATCATTAAACCATCCTGCTGCTATCCTTGCGATCTGTTCAATTTTTCCAGTCTCCGGAAAAAGATGGGTGGCCCCTGGTATTAGGATAATTTTTTTTAAAAAAACTTTGTTAAGTTTTTGCATAATTTTAATACTAGTGTCAACGACTGCTAGATCATTACCTCCTACCATTAGCAAAATTGGGATTCTTAATTTCTTTAAAGAATCCAAATTAACTAGATCAAGTCTCCCAGAACGAGAAACTATTGTATTTATTCTATTAGACCTCTGCACAGCAGCCTCGATAGCAACTGCTGCACCAGTACTGGATCCAAAATAACCAAATTTTAATGATTTTGTAGCCTCGCATTCTGACATTGCATCCGTTATCATGAGCAACCTCTTAGTCAATAATTCTATATCAAACCTATACTCATTTGTATTGTTGTCAATCAACGCTTCCTTGATAAAAAGCAAATCTACCATGAGTGTAGAAATCCTAAATCCATTTAATATTTCAGAAAGGTATTCATTCCTGGAGCTGTTTCCAAAGCTACCACTGCCGTGAACAAAAATTACTAGGCCGCCAATATCATTTTCTGGTATAGTTAAAATCCCTTCAAGATAATCTGCGTCAATTAGGAACTTTATTCTACTCTTTACTGAAACAATGGTTGAATTACAACCTAATTCATTATTAGTCTTCTTGTTGAATAACTCCATTATCTTGGAAAAATCAAGGTCATTCTATTTCTAATTTAGTTAACGTACTGCTAGATTGAATTTCTGGCTAACTCTTCCAATTGCTCCTTAATACTGAAAATTTAGAATTTTACTACATTTAGATTAAAATCGCTGTAAACTATTTCCATTTATATTTTGAATCGCTTTGTCTACCCGTAGATATATCCGAAATTTTGCGGGATGGACTAGAAAAGAGTAACTCTGAGTAACTCTTATAGACGTCTATTATGATATATTGTATGCTAGATAAGTTATCAATGCGATAGCTGCAATAAAAAATTTAGCCGAAGATCAAATGCAAAGAGGCACATAAAGGTTGTTCATGAAGGCAGAGCGCTGGCATTCAATAAAATAACGGGTAAAAGTGCCATGGGGGTGCTCCAACATCCAGACAAATCGAGAACAGGCTCATTGCCTCTTGGTATCGATGCCGGTAAACACAAAAACCTTTTAAATTCTGATATGGATGAAGATTTATTGTCCGAGATTTTAGAAAAAATTAGAAAACCATTTGAAGAATTAGAATCATTAGTTGCAGACCTAAGTGAAATTCCAAAAGCACTATACCTTTCGAGACAGATCACTGACTCATTTCTTTCACCTAATCCAGTAAATTTTCTGCAAGATTCAGTTAATTTCATAAGAATTTTTAAATTAAGGATAAAACTCATCAATTACATTTCAAAAAGTGACAATGTTGACCTAAAAAGGGCCGAAAGTTTTTTTACTGAAACATTTAAGACTGGAAAGTATTACAGGAATAAAATAAAATCTAAGACCAATACAGATTAACGATCTACTGTTCCGATTCTGTCAAATCATTGATGGATGTATTGATTAAAAAAATGTATTGGTAAAGCGGAGATGAATAGGTAAGATAACCTATCTCGAGAATCATCTGCTGGAAC
>JANWKP010000178.1 GCA_025451315.1 Nitrososphaerales archaeon
GGGATCAATTGCTACGACACGGTCAAAAGCTCTTTCCACATCATCGATCCGATTCAATTTCCAAAGCAAGTACCCCTCATTGGCTAAAATGTCTCTGTGATTTGAGACTAATGTACGCAATGATATCAAAGCTAAGCGAATACCTGACTTCTATCCATCACAGATGCAAGGAAAGATAATAGAAGCATATAACAAGACAGTAAGAATTGAGTTTCTAGCGTTAAAAGACGTTCCAGTATAGATAAAGATATTACACTAAGGTACGATATCTGCTTGTCTGGAAAGCGTACAATGAAAATGAAAGATAGTAGAATCAATGGTCTTACTCCATCATAGAGGTGTTCCTACAAAGGTAAAAACATCTACCATGCATACTGCAAATACGCAACAAATTAGTCAAAAACTCGGTGATAAAATGTCCAACTTCAATTTCAAAAATTGTCCATCTATAATTGTTGTCCACCTATATAGTTTTACAATCAATAAAAGAAACAGCTAAAAATAATGTATTTTCTAGGGTCACATCCTCTGATTAAGCACATTTTTCATAATTTTAATAACCCGCTTTTGAAATTGTGCATTCAAAAAAGGTCATCCGATCACTAGAAGCTGAAAAAATGTCCAAATAAATACCACGGGGTATTAACTAATATTAACTAATCCTGAGTCTATAATTCTTGGTAGTATTAACTCCACTCGATACTATATTACACACTTTTGACACTCTCTTCAAATCTTCACTTTATACTAAATCGTATAAAAAGATAGGATTAGGAAATCGACAAAAAAAGAAAATTGCTAAAATAACATACTCAAAGTATGTTATTTACTTTAATACAACTGTATTCTGAAAAGAATGCCATGCTGTTATTTTATCACTTTAGTAATATACTCTTAATGCATAATATCCCATATCGATAATGAAAAAGATCATGGAATTAAAATATATTATCGTTGATGAATTTGTGTTATTATATTTGTGATTTTCTATTAGAGTCTATTGATTTTGGTGCGGTGCGTAAACAATGATAAAATAAGGATTCCAAGTGCACCATACCGTCAGATTATAGAGAAATTTGACCTAATGATCTATATTAAAATACGATCTTTATTTAATGCACTTTAAGTTCTTTTAGATTTTATGATTAATGACAAGAAATATTGTTCGGTGCGTAAACGTTTAGGATCAACGACTAGACATCTTCTTTCTTAATCGATGGTTTACTAAAATTTCGCAACGCATCTTGTAATGTCAATCTTGGACTGGCAGATTCTTCAACCCGGTAATATACTTTATCGTCGATAGGCTTTACATACAATCTAAAAACTTTCCCGGCCTCTTTCATCTGCATGTGAGCAGGAAGAGTGACCTGAGATATAGAATCAATCTCTATATCTTTGTTAAAGTCACAGTTTAGTAATTCCCAATCTAATATCGGTGGAATTACCGTATGCATGTCTATATTATACCTCCTATTTAGATAACCTTGAATCTCTCCTAGAAGAATGTATAGATCTTCGACATCTCTTTGATTATCTATTCTAATGGGATATTTGTCGCATTTTATAAATGCCATCAATGTTCCATTAGAGTATGGAACAAACTCTACAATTCTTTTAAGTCCATATCCCCCCAGATATATGTACTGGTCATCGAGTCCCTTCTTAATCCATTCATATTCTTCCTTGTTATAACTTGTTTTTAACTGGATTTTATGTATGAATAATGGGCTGTAATCTAGTTTTTGAAGTATTTCTAGGAAAATATTGTTCTTCTTTTCCTCAGCAATTGGTTTGGAAGAATCACTGCCTATTCTCGGCTTCTTTTTATATTTTTCAATTATTATTGGTTTCATACTTTCTAGATAATATTGTTGTGGATTTGTGTCTCTTAAGCCAGGAAGAATTATTTGTTCTTTTTTTAAATCCTTTGCCGTAAATAATACTTTGGAATCATGAAAGTGTTTGAGGGTGCGTTGAGCTTTCCTCTTAGTATATTCTTGAGAGGTAATCAGGTCCTCAAATGTGATTCCTCTGCCTTTATATTCATAAAGTTTTTTACAAAGATATTCTATACTTTTCTCCTTGGTATAGTGTCTTCTTTTTTCTTTTAGCAAAAGTTGATCCTCGACTTTACTGTTATCTATCTGTGTCAAACACTTGTTCTCTTGATAAAGAATTACGGGCTTTTTTGTTGTTCATGCTAAAATACTTACCTATTGTTGTTACTTTTAATAGCAGTACCCCGATTGCGATTCTTAGTGGACAGTTTGTCGTCCTGATGTAAAGATTTATGACACTGCATTTCCCATCCGATTCAATAGACACCCAAAGGATAGTTTGATTATCTGGATCTAAAAGTACAACAGTATCTAATAGATGGGAAGAAACTTCGCTATATTTATATTTGTTTAAATGACTATGTATCATGTTCCAACAATCCTTCTTTAAATTCAATTTGATCCTATCCTGGTTGAGGGACCGATAGGATCATTTTGGATTCGAATCTTTGTATTTAAACCTGGTATCAAATTTCATTTCTCCTTCCTTATGCCTTTTCTACTATTATTTTATTGCCATTACGATATACTTTTACAAAGTCACCTTTACTAATTCCTAGTTCTACTGCATAGGATTTTGGGAGAACGATTGAAAATGATGATTCTCCCACTAGTCCTTGAATTTTTCTATATTGTGGATTCCTTAATTCCATAATATTCATAAACTAATAAATTTTTATTATTTATAAAGGCCAAACCCCAAAAAAATAATAGAAAATGGCTATTGAACAGAAGGATTCACTTCTTGATCATTTTGATGAGGTTAGTGAAGGTACTTGGAAACGAGACAAAAAATTTTTAAGGTTAGTTCTCAAGAGTAAGGATGACCCCTATAATACTTCGGCTTTATGGAACACAGATTGGCTTTTGGAAAAAAGGTACAACAACATTATTAGAATTTTCATTAAAAATAAGGAAATGAACAAAACAGAGGCAGCTAAAACCCTTTTAAAGGAAGAAAGGTATATGACGAAATTACCCGATATTGATGAAGAAGATCTAAAGAGAAGGATTGAGAACTATATTGACGATCTTTTGAAATGGGGCCTTCTTAAAGTCTCCAAGGTAGAAATTGCTACAAATTTTGGTAACCCATCTCCTTATTATCAATTATCTTTAAATGGAATGTTTTATGTCATTGAAAATTATGGTACTGGTGAAATAATGTATATTGATTTTTTTAAAGATTTAATAAAGAACCACATAGATAACATTTTGTTTACTTTGTTTGTATTGCCTTACTTTGATAAAAAAACAATAGTTAGTTCTGTTACTGAGGATCCAGGTTTAGTTTTATGGATTTTGTCTTATCTGAAAGAAATATGTGAAAGGATAATACAAAATAAGAGGCTTATTCGTGGTCTTCGTATTTCTGGTTATGATGATAAATCAAACAAACTTCATTTATTTCACTGGCCACTATCAAATCCTGAAAAAGATTCTATTTTTTTTAGGCAATTCGATAACTTTCGTTCGGGTTTAAGACCCTTCTTAATAGAAGAGTTAAGATGGGAATGGATAAAAAATGCTAAAATTTTACCAGATTATGATAATAGAAAAATAACTTTTGAAACTCATATGGATCCTTCTAAACCATATATAGTCGTAGATATTGAGAACATGAAGTCCTACTTAAAGGCTGATAAATTGAGGTATGATTTTATAGTAGAAGAAAACAATTTTAATAATACCCTTAACATCAGTTCAAAAACAACAAATGCTAAAGCCTTGATAGAGAAAATAAAAGAAGATTTCAAAAAAACAGTCCTTGAAAGATTAGCGAATTTAATATTCATGATTATGAATAGGGAATACCGTTCCAATAATCAAATTAAGACATTATTATCTCAAGATAGGAAATTTAGAAAAGCAATAGAAGATATAATTAGCATTATTAATATCCCTGAGCAATGAGCAGGCTTTTGAATGATTCGATTTATTATATATGGCAAAGTATTCGAACCGTCATTAAATTTAACTTGATCACCTTTATTTCATTATTCATAACCTTACCTTCCCGTGAGATCACATCACACTTTGCTATGAAGGAACTTTAAACTCTAGCTGAATAAACCACCTTCATGGATGGTATAGATTAACTTGAACGTACTTTAGTTTCATTTACTATCTATGTTTTCATAATAAGGAATGAAAAGGAAAGCAACTCGTTGCTGATTAGATATATTAGAAAAAATTTAATTTCGAGTATTAACTTTCGATAATTCTATTTCAGTTGGGGATTATGCATTTCCTTCATTTAGGCTAATCTTTCGAATGATCATTTACAATAAAACAAAATATTTAGGAATAAATGATCAACTTCGTAACTCTAGAAAAAAATTCATAGCAGTCTTCAGAGTCAATTTCATTTGCCCTTCCAATTAGTAATTATTAAGCCTTGGTCATTTTTAATTGCTGAACTTCCTCCATGAGTTTCATTACTTGGTCTGACAAAGTAATATATGCATCATCCTTCTCTTTTAGTTTTCCTTCAATTATTGCCTCACTGTTCTTATTCTGTAGGGTTAATTTTCCCAATTCTCCTTTGAGTCTATTTTCATCATAAATTGTCAGATCATTTATTGCTGCAATATAACCAAGCATCTTATCATTACCTACTAATAAGTCCATCTCGGTTGGTTTAAAGTAATGATTTATCATTCCTGGTAACTTATGTCCCATCATCATCTCTACAAATAGGTGGTTAACACCAGCCTTTGTACAGGTGGTATTGAAATATTTACGCAGTCCATGATTTTCATATATAATCTCAGATGGGAGAACGCCAGATAGCTTTCTTAACTTTCTCATAATTTTACGGATCCAACTATATGACATTTGTCTTGTATCTAGATCAACCTTCATCATTTTGTTTGTATTAAATTCTTCTCTAAGGAGAGGTGAATTTTTATGAATTGTTTCACCATATCTTTGTCTATATGCTAAATACTCTTCAATGTATTTCCTACATTCTACTGTAGAGTAAGTGGTGTATTCTTCTTTTTCTCCTTCATATATACGGAGTTTATATATCAAAAGGCCATTGACGGTCGTTGGTTCGAGATCGCCTATCTTCAAAAAAGGTAAGGCACCTATCCTAATGCCACTTGATGAACAAAGCGTTATAATTATTTTCTCTCGAAGGTTGGCATGTTCCATCATTTTCTGTAGCTCTTCACGAGTATATGGTCGGTCTTTCTTTTGTTTTTGATTTGAAGAAATAAATCTTCTGATTTTGGTCCATTTTAAATCATAATCATTAATTTCATAGAAACGGCGTATGCCACAGAAACATCTATTGATATAACTTTTTGAAAGACCGCGTTCACTTAAAGAAATAAGAAAGTCAATTAGCTTATTCTCACATTCCTTTTCGGTATAAAGTATGTCTTCATAACTCGAAGAACCACAAAATTTTAGAAATTGTTTTAGAACCTTGATATAATCTTCTCGGGTTGTTTTGTTATCTATTGATTTTGAAAAGAGCATGAAGGGCCGGACATTTTCTCTTTCTATTGCGGATTTCAAATTATAACATGATCTAAGAAAAAGCATGATATAAAGATTATTCCTGACATTTTATATAGCCTAGAATTCAGATTCCTGTCATTCCAGACATTTCGCCTTTATTATGGCTCTGATTCTTTCTCAACAAAAGCAGATTGATTCACATCTAATAAAATAATTTTTGATTCTGATTAACAATCTTTA
>JANWKP010000179.1 GCA_025451315.1 Nitrososphaerales archaeon
CTGGGTCTTTCTCTTGGCGGAATGATCGCACAAGAATTTGCCATGTCACATCCTGAAAAGATAAAGCATCTCATTGTGATTGCCTCATCCTGTGGTGGAGGAGAATCTTTGGCTCCACAATTAGCACCAAAAGATCTACAAAGCATGCAAACTGGAACGGCAAATAAATCACTATTTTTACATGCTCTATTTCCAGATAAATGGATACGAGAAAATAGCGATCGGATAAACAGAACATTTGCTCTTCCTCAGGTTTCTCAAGAAAATCTTTTAAAATATGGTGAGGCATTGGGCAAATGGAAAGGCTCCTGTAATAGCATATCAAATATCGATAAACCTGTTTTGGTTATGACTGGAACCGAAGATATTACATCTCCACCTACTAATTCATTAAAAATAGCAGAAAAAATACCAAGTGCTTGGTTGATTCAGATATATGGTGGAGGTCATGGAGTGATGCAACAGTATCCTGAGACTGTGGATGAAATAATAGAGATCTTTCTTTCAATTACTTGATTATTTGAACTAACAAATAAAAAGTGATATACTGACAAGGAAGAAAGCGAACCTATCCTACCTACTTTTAAATATTTTTAAAACGAGATTTTTGCTATTAATTGAATAATTATAAAAATGTATAAACAAGAGTAACATTATTTTCTTGTCAATATAAAATGAAAAAACCGAATAAAATAAACAATTGGAAAACGACAATTGGAATGTTTGGGATTATGGTAGTATTAACAGTCACCATAATTTCAGCATATAGTTCAATTCTCACTCAAGCTATCAACCAAGCACAAGCACAGACACTAAATGCAACTGAACAAAAAACATATGTAACTGACATTAATGTGCACTTTAAAACGGCTTGTATATCTGTTATAGTATTTACATACTGTTGGTAGTATGTAAATACGGGATGAAATAATTAGTAATAGATGAAACTTTCATTAAATTAGAGAACCAATAAAAATCCTGTTCTAGTAGTATGAATTAGATTTTTTATTATCTCCAAATTTTCCTGTAGCTTCGTTTACTTTGATGCGATATACCACGATTTCAAAAATTTCATTGTTCTTGCTGTGTAAAAACGGTGACAAGAATGAGTGCAAAAATGCAAAATTTTCCATACCCCGAAAATTATAATCAGAGGCTTCAGTTGGAGGAGGAGATTTTCTATCCAAATTAGACATAATTGATTTCATCAGAATTTCCAATCCATTGTTTGCATCATCTCCTTTTAATTCCTCAAAGGTTCCATAAAGAATAACACTTTTCCAACTGCTCATATCTTTCATCCAATCAATTTCAAAACAGACATTCGGATTTTTTCGCATCATACGAATTTTTAACCCGTTCTTTGTATGTCCATAAATATATCCATTATCATAGGCGTATGTGACAGGAACAACATACACTTTGTTACCATCAAAGCAACCTATTCTTCCTATTAATTCTGACTTTAGAAGATCATCAATTTGACCTATATCCAAATCCCCCCACATAATTAGAGTATTAAAAATTAATGATTAAAAATGTATGCTATTAATATATAATTTAGTCAGTCTACGTTTTACGAAATAGAAATTACAATAAAGAATTGAAAAAATCGACAAAGGGGTTTTAATATCTTGTAGAATCAATTTCGAATTAATGTTCTAATAACAAACGTTTTCTCAAGTTATGAATCTGGAATACTATACAATCTGATAATATCGTCCTGAAGCCCACCGGGCCTTTTGTCAAAGTCTTATTATTATCCGAACAAAATATTCTTTTAAAATAAAAATTTATTTGAATTTAAAAATCATGTTTGAATGTGAAGCATTAATCTGATATTATTGCTTTTGTATGATATTGCTAATTAAAAGCAATACTTTTATTCTTGTCATAGCATTATAGATTATGTCATATGAACTCAAAGGAAAACTAACTAACAGTAGTGGAAGTCCTTTATCTTATTATACAATAAAGGCATATGATAAGGATCCACCATTTGATATATTAGGAGACGATCCCATTGGTGAGGCAGTAACACTAGATGATGGAACTTTTAAAATTACTTTTAGAAAAGAAGATTTCAGAAAACCCACAGAGTTTTGGGAAACTTCAAATGCCGAACCCAATGTTTACATGAAGGTCTTTGATAATAATGGAACGCAGATTCATGAAACACCTCAGTTTAGCAGCCCCTTCTCTCCCTATACAAATCCAAACCAACTTAGTCAAACCGAAGTAGTTGTTATCGGTTCAGGATTTGGTGGAACCATTGTATCATTATCTTTTGTTAATCAGTTTACTGATGAGGATAAACTAAAGCCTGACGCAGACAAGCGTAAACTAGTAATCCTTGAACGCGGACAATGGTGGGTCAGCCATGAATTGCCCCTGAGCCCCAGTTCTCATGAATTTGAAAAGAAACCACCTGCTACACCTGATGAGGGAATACGAGAATACCTTGATACAAACGATATTCCTCATAGAACATGGGCACATCCCGATAACCTTAATGGAATGAATCAATTTCTTAACACATCGAGGATTATCGATAGACGAGGTCTCTACGATTATCGAATTTCAAAAAAGGTTCACACGCTTGCTGCCAGCGGAGTTGGAGGGGGCTCCCTAGTTTATACAAATGTTACTGAAGAACCTAATGAAAATGTGATAGATTCATGGGATTCCCAATTGAATTTGGGAATTAATTATGCTAACTTAAAGACCTATTTTGACATGGCACGTGGTTTTATTGGTGTCAATAGAATTTCAACTAACACAGCATTGGGTACAGTCAAACTTCCTAAAACAAAGGCTTTTCAGGATGCCGCAAGAAAAATCAAAGAAGAAGAAGACGCATTAGGTTCAGGAATAATAACAAACAAGACGACACCTGGCTTTGATCCTGCAAGCCCTGATAAGGATCCAGATCAACATCCATACATAGAAGATATTTTTGCAGTTGACCTATCTATATCAGATTTTCCATTTAGAAAGGATGAACGAACCCTCTTTAACAAAAGAAACTCTAATTATGGAGTGCCTCCATCTCCTGCTCCTATTCCTGACAATCTTTTTGATTTTGTAAAAAATTCCATGCAGTCTAACTCGAATTTACAGGAAAAAGCATCTCTGTTACTTAGAAAATATATGGATGAGCCCAATATTTGTGAGCGTCAAGGCAGGTGTGCTTTAGGGTGTATCCCAGGTGCTCGTCATACAAATAACAAGAAAATCTTTGATTATTTGAACAACCAAAGCAAAAAGAAACATCTTCTTGTTTATCCCCTTTGTGAGGTATTTGATATCGAGCCGTTACCTAATGCATCTTCACATAAATACAAGATACATTACATCGATTTTGGATCAAGGCAGTGGAAACAAGACAACTTTAGTTGGCCACAAGGTCCAGATACCTACAATTTAGATGTAAAAATGTTTAGTTTCGTTGAAGGTGGAACTAGGAGAACGATCGAATGCAAAAAACTGGTTCTTGCAGCAGGAGCAATTGGAAGCACGGAGATTCTACTAAAATCAGTTAATACTACTAGGACTATAGGATTAAAACTTAAAGTTAGCACGAAGTTAGGAAATAGATATTCTACTAACGGAGATCTATTAGGAGTAATAAATCCTACAAAGACAAATGTCTATGCTACAAGGGGTCCTATAGTTACTTCTGCAATAAAGTTTAAGGAAGGATCCAATTTCATTTACACTATAGAAGATAGCAGTATACCAAAAATGTTTTCTGGAATATCAAAATTACTTTCAAATGGAACTTTATTTAGAAAGTTGCTTACATTTGCAGGAACAGGTTCGGTTCAATCTGTCTTGGCAATGATTTCTCAAAATCCTCCTCCGATTCCTATTGTAGCAGGAAATATACCTTTGCAGTTCTCAGAAAATGATCTCGATAATGTATTGCTCCTTTCAGGAATGGGGACAGATTCATCAGATGGCACTATAAAACTCAAAGACACATGGAAAAATGATCCAAGCAGGGACATGACTGCTTTAGATGTGTTAGACGTGGATTTTGACTTGAGCAAGTTGTCTCCTCTTTTCTCAAAAATGATTCATCAGATGGAAAGAATTGCAAAAACTATTGGAAAGGATGGAGTTTCAAGTTTCTCAACTCCTCTTTGGGATTCAGCAGATATTCCAGGAAATAGCACAATAGTATTACACAATCTTGGTGGCTGTTCTATGGGTAATGATAGGGATGAAGGCGTAGTAGACGATTTTGGTAAAGTATTCAAAGGTGATGGGGCAAACTTGACAGACATCTACGATGACTTACGTGTTGTAGATGGTGCTATCGTTCCTACTTCTTTGGGAGTCAACTCGTCATTAACAATTTCTGCTCTGGCATTTAGAATCGCAGAAGACCTAGTAGGAGGACAGCAAAAGTATCTCCCCGTAGAGCCTGTTACAGTGGGACCAAATATTACATATTTTCCAAGATAATGAATGCATATGGCTTTACATCCTACATCCTATCTGTTAACAATCTCATCTTCTTCTTTTTGTGAAAGAATAACATAGTTCAGCAGCAGCAGCCAATGCAATAGAAAATACAAATGAAAAAAATGAAAATACAAATCCTAAACCCTAATGACAAAAAAATATGATTAAACATTCTCTAGTCGTTATACCTTAGCATCCTCAACATTACCAATGATCAAACACAACAACGAATTTTACAAAAACTTGGCCTTTAAATGGGCTCCTATAAACTATCAACATATCAGACTTTATTCAGCAAATAACTATTATCAAACAAAAAAAGATCTTCTTGTTCCGATTACATTGAACTTCTATAAGCAAAAAAAGGACAATCTGGAATTATGTTGGGATACTAAAAACATTCGGGAAAGATTACGAAAGATTGACCTAGAATTTCTTTTACCAGTAGTTTATTATTCAGTTGCAGAAACAGAAACCCATTATTTTATTCTTTATGCTTTTTATCATGCAGATGATGATACTCATCCAAACGACATGGAGGGCTGTCTTCTGATCCTCGAGAAAATGGATCTTAATGAAGTGCTTTTGGGAATGATAACAGTAGCACATCACGATTTCTGGCTATATGCTTATGAGAATAGCATCAAGCAAGCGTCCGGTAAAGAATTCCCTGAGGATTATAATCTCGAGGTTGACGTAAGTATAGATTTCATAAGACCTCTAATCCAACAAGAAGTAGGAAAACATGGTCTAAATGCTCTAGGCACCAAGATAAATCCTTTTACCAAAATCTTAAATTGGCTTCGTTCCTTACTAAGTATCTATCCAGATGTAGTTGTTTATGCTCCAGGTGATAAACCAAAATACTATGATCTCAAATCTATTTTGAAAGGAAGGGGCACTGCATATAGTCCTACCTTTCACTATGAATTAGTTGACATTCTGGATCCAGAAGAGGGATTTTGGAAATGGTGGCATCATAGACCTAACTCAACATTTCAAGAAAATGGACAATTTCATGGAGGCGCCGCAAATCCACCATGGTTATGGAAGGAACTAAAATTAAATATTCGAAATAGTGACGAAGTTGGATTAATGTGGTCTGATCCTGCAAAGTTAATAAATCGATTATTCAAGCCTGGCAAAGGTAGAAAAGACTTCAGTTCTAAATACATTCGCCATATGGATGAAACTACCTAAAATAATTTACCAATATAGGCTGTTAATAAAATAAATGTTTTATTAGTGAGATAAATCATAATACTTTTGTAAATTTTGAGTCTAACTTCACCTGTGAGTGCACCGTCTGACTTTATAAAGATTTTATCTATACTCTTTATCATTGTGTTATTTATTCATCCTTGTCAAGCTTTTTCTTCAATTGCAAATATGTCAGTTATCAAGAATAATTCCTGGATAAGCGAACAAGATAATTTGAACATAAGTCTAAGACTTGAACCGCAAGTGCCGATAATAGATCAAGTCACAAGACTTTCCTTTGAGGTAAGAAACCTTAATGATTCTACACTAATTAATAACCTGAACACAGAGGTTACTCTAACAGATCATGATGGACCATTGTATAAATTTGAAAATAAACTAATTCCTATATCTGGAGGTCACTTTTCAGTTGATTATATTTTTCCAGATGATGGCGAACATAGAATAATTTTGCAGTTATATAAGAATATTACACCTTTTACCGTAAGTTCATTTGATTTGGCGATACCTCATCCCACACCCTCATCGGAAACTGAAAATTTATTAAATCCATTTACTGACTTTTTTAATTCACTTTTCTAAAAAATCGATTGGCCATGTTAGTATAGGATTTAGCCACTTGTATAATTCATTAAACATGTAAAACTGTCGTTTGAATATCTAAAAAATAATTCTTGTTTAATGAGTGTGAAATTGTCCTTATAATAGAGTTCGATATTTTTTAGTATTTAGATTAGATTCAACCTTGAATCATATTCCCACCGGCCTGGACCTTGATTGGTCAAACCATTGAAAGAGTGGAAGGCTTTTTTTATGGATCCTTCATCTATGACCTAATGGTCCAAATCCCTCTCCCGGCGCTGTATCTCCCTAAAGGAATACCAAATGTTTATTTGATCCATTTGTATAGTTAACGAGTCCTATTTTAGTGGTGAAAATGCAACGGAAACCTTCGGGCTCGCACCTTTGGTTATATAATTGAGTATAAGAATTTGGTTAGCAAATTCATCCTTTATTTTATAAAATCATAACAGAACCGTCAAATCTCCTTACTCTTAATATTCGACAACTGCATGAAGAAGTAGACTTCCTGTTTTTATGACAAGGCTTTGAATCCCATTCCAATTGGAAATATCTTCACATATTTATTACTATATTAGATTGAAGATCTTCAGTTTGAATTGCTTAAGGAAAGAATTGAAGAACTTAGGAGTGATAATAAATACGACTTTGATTAATCCAACCAAGATTCCTATAGTAAAAAAAATAAAAAAGTTCACATTTTACTGTTTCATTATCCACAGATTTTCTTCCTTTTGACACTATCCGGCTAATGTCAATTAGAACCCCCATCTATAAGCCAAAGGTTCAAATCCCTCTCCCGGCGCTGTTTTTCGTCGGAATTACTGTTTCTGGTAGCGTGTTTAGTCTGCTTATTACTAAATTTCGTAGCTTCTTGTATGTCTTGCTGTTGGGAAGAGTCATTTGAACCCTCGACACCCTCACGAACCACAAGCTTCTCATTTTCAAATATGGATTCATTTTTTTGCAGATTAATAAATTTGGTAGCGCTGTTGTTAGGAGTCAATGGCTGACTAGACGGGTTAAAACTTCTTTTGTCTTTACTAGATGGGTCCACCAATTTTGTAGGGGTTGAAATGTCCGCAACAGAACCATCTTTATTCCCAAGTAGTTTTGACAACAAAGGAA
>JANWKP010000180.1 GCA_025451315.1 Nitrososphaerales archaeon
AGACGAACAGGATATCGGCGAGGCTGTATCTGATTGGACATGTGATTACAACAAAAAACATGGAATCAATGCAATCACAATCAGTTTACAGAAAGAAAGCATTGATGCATTTACATGACTGTTAACCATGAGTAAACGAAAAATTGCTTTGGCAAGGTTTCTTGGAGATTAACCTAGAAAGTACAAATACAATGCGCGATCAAAATATGATAAAGGTATTATCTTCTTGTATTACACATACCGCCAATATGACTTCTTAAGCTATAGATTTAGCAATAAGTCAACAGAGAGGGTTATATCTCTAAATTTAGTTTTGCCTATGATAGATATGGAAGGCTTCCGATGGCTTTTATTATACTTTCATGGTTTTCATGGTTACTTTCTTTTTTTTTAGTACTAACATATTTGCATTATTGCCCAAGTGATAAACAAATTTTATTCTAGATTTCCAGGATTTTATCATGAATATCTATTTGTGTGCCTTTCTATGGATTTATGCCATGATTTTCAAGATTAAACTAGTAAAATGAAAATATATTTCAAATATTTTCAGATGAGAATTACTACTTTACATGAGCTCAAGTGGAGTATATTTAATTGTACATGTCTTGTTGTCTTGTATTTTCAGTACCCCGATGCACTCATCTGATGTTGAAATACTATATGTTATATTCCCTGGTACAAATTGAGAAGGCTTTACTATATATTCCATTGGCGTGTTAGGAAAATAAGTTAGTGTCCATCCTTGTTCTGACCCCGGCAAAGTTGTCTTCTGCACGTTATTGAGAATATTTGTATACATCGTACTATCAAAACCAAACTCGTCTCTACAATCGAAGGAAGTTATGTTAGAGCATGCACCTTCCACGTTTGTTTTGATTTTAAGAAAAGCCCCTTCCTTCATCGTAATCAGAGAAAGGGGGTCAGCTGAGGTCTCACTGACTATTTGATTGTCTGGGCTGATTACTATACTTCCTAATCCTGTACTTGGCACCTTAGGAACACTTGTTAGATTGCTAAGTATAATTGATTGTGAATTGGCCACGTTGGGGATAACATACGATATTGCACCTAACATGCCCATGCTACTAATTACCAGTATTATCACGAATAATTGAGTTTGGAATTTTCCTTTCATTGTGTTCTGTTTATAAATAAAGTACATATATAACTTTTTACATCAAAGTATTATTTTGTTCATTATTAGAATGAAAGCATTTCTATTAATGGAGAGTATATGAATTTCTTACTGCCTTTCAGTGCAGAAAATGTCTCACTTCATGAATCTATAAGACAATGAGAAGAGAATTATGCTCTGTCGCCTAACTCAACAAATTTAGCTTAGATTGGACTACTCCTTTATGTGATTGACTGGTCATCTTATAATCGCTCATTAGTCAAGCGTGGTGAGATGCTTTTCGCATACGATTTTCTCGATGGTTGGGATTATGAACTAAACAAGATGAATGAAGGGAAGAAAGGTAAACCCTTTGCATTCCCAAGTTCCTTCATCCTAGCCATTGGTTATATTCGTTACTCATTTCACCTACCTTACAGACAAACTGAAGGAATAATCAATGCTACAAGAAAAAGGTTACCAAATAATTCTCCAAGTTACGGTCACATTTGTAAGAGGATAAACAAACTGAACATCAATATTAAAAGAGAGCATATAGATGATGATGATAACGACTGCTTCGTAATTTCTATAGACAGCACTGGTATCAAGATAACCAACAGAGGTCAATGGATGGATGAGAACAGGAATATACAAAAGAAAAAGAAGAAGGCTATCTCAAGATTCACATAGCAGTAACATAAAGACCAAAGAAATTCTTGCCTTGGAAGTAACCGATGAGAAGACGCATGAAAGGAAGTGTTGAGGAAACTGGTTAATCATGTATTGGATAACTCGGATAAAAGGAAAATAAAATCGGTTTTGGCAGATGGCGCTTATGATTCCAATGCTAATTTCAGATATCTCAAGGATAAAAAGATCACACTGGGAATAAAGGTAAGGAATAATTCCATAATCTCAAGTAGAAGCAATAGATTGAGGAACAAGGAAACAAGGTTACAATTAAAAGATTATCTCAAATGGAAGAAGAAAAGAAAATACGGCCATAAATGGATTGCTGAGACGATTTTCTCGACAATAAAAAGAATTTTCGGTGAGCATACCTGTGCTACCAAATTTGATAACATGGTAAAAGAGATAATGATAAAAGTATCGCTATGTAATCTGTTTAGAAGAATATAGGGTAACAAGAATAATTAGATCAAAGGAAAAGGAATTAGGATACAAAGCAGAGAATTATATAATCAATGATTTAAATATATATGCACAATCATAAAAACTGTTCATACCATTTGTTTAAAACCAAATTTGCTTTCATTATGGTTAGACAGTAATAGCTTAACATTCTTTGTATGAATTTGTATTAGGATTGATATTCATTATACCAATTGCAATAGTAAATTATTTGGATCGAACGTAATAATGCTATGAATTTTATTCAATGGTTGCCAAGAACTACCAAAACTATTAAATAGTCATTTTATTATTGTCAGATTGTTAGGAAATGGACAGGGATATACTTATGAATTTTTGGTATAACTTTGATTTACTATTCAATCCAGGTTTTGGCAAAGTTCCAACTGAAATCCAGGACGCATATCTGCTTGAATTTCCACTACTCCCAAATTGGCTTATCGATCGAAACGAAGCCAATATACAAAATTATCCGGCTAATTTTACAGACCGGATTAAAAGTAGCAATGAGTTGACATCTGTGATTAAGATGCTTTGTAGTCATCAGATTACTAAATACAACGAGATAGTAAACCTTCCCAAAGGGAGTGAATTGTTAGAAAAGGCTTTTGAGTATTTTGGCCAAGGTGTTTTATTTGATGACATAATAGATCCCACAACATCTTTACCTAGACGACCAGATTCCGAAAGAGTTCATATGATGGATGCGTTGCACTTTGGTTATCCCAGATGGTACGTATTCAGTCGTGCAGCCGTAATAGCAGGAGAGAATGAAGAGTTCTGGCTAAACTTAAGCAGGCTAGTTGCGCTAGCATATAATTTGCACAAGGAACTTGATCCCAAGCAATCAAGAAATGGTCAAAATCCCAACAATCAGGAACATCCTGAACTTGCTCAAGAGCTAATATCATCATTTAAGAACTCCTCTTTTGATCAATTAGATCTGGTGTTTGACAACTCCGATGTCAGGGATTTAATGCATATGTGAGTGAGGTGAATTCTAGAATCTAGATTCTTTTGATAACACAAATACAATCATTTTAATGAATGTAAATGGATTACAATTCTTATCAGTAATACTCCATCACCGAATATCAATTTGAATATATTTCGACATCGAAAAAAAGTTATGATCGAAGACAATTTATGATATGACCTTTCTTTTAGCTTTGTGGTTTAAACTGTTCAAACAAGATACAAATTATCAACAAAGAGAAGTTTCGTAAAAAAATTTAATCTGAAACGAGCGTTATACAGCAATCCAGTCTTAAACGACTGATTTGGCTATTACAGGTAGAATAAATTGATCACAAAGAATAAACCTAGTTCTTGATTATTTAAATCGTAGAACTACAATGGCATTGAACATCACACTGTCGATTATTAATGTCAAATATTAATCCAACGCGATCATTATTGACATTTTAAAATGGAAAGTTAGTTATAATTTTCAAATCAAGAAGGAAAAAATATTAGAGCTAGTGGTATAATTATTTCATGAACGAATGACGTCATTTTGAAAATACTGGTTTAGTAAACAGATTGTCAGGGGTATCGATAAACACATATTCCTTGTTGGAGGATATTTTCACACATAGAGAACAGATTGTAAGACAATCATGGTAATGGATGCCACAAAACGTTGTAAACAACTACTCGAAGAAATTGGTAAACTCCAAGATCAATTAATCAATATAGAGGATGAAGATGAGATGGAAATAATTGAGGGGAAAATCCGTAGAAATAAGGAGAATATGATCAACTACAATTCGGTGTCATAGATCCCGGAAAGGATGATCCCGTCGGGAAACATTAGGTCAATGGTTTGATTGTTGTAATTTTTTGAATCAACATTTTTGAAAAGATCCAAACTTATCCATTCCTAGAATTGATTTAATAAACAAACTTTGAAAATAAAACTGAGGTTATCAATGGACGTGATGAGAATTATTCTTCCTAATTTGGAGGTATACAGCAGTTGATGCAGTTATTCGAGATGACTTGGCAAACCGAATTACTATTCCTATTTCCTACAAGTTCTTGAATTTATTCTAACGTTACGAACCTTTCCAATTTAATGAAGCATTTTTAATATTTTGATGTTTAATCGACAACCAGATTACACTATTAGCTTTTAACCCTTTGTAGATAAATGGATAAACAAAAGAAGCAATCGGTTACTAATTTATAATATAATAATTATGGATTCAAAATCACAATACTTTTAAAATTTACAATCATTCTTTGTAAATAGATATAATACATATTATCTTTTTTTAAAAGATATTAACACCACTGTTATGCTAGATGAGATTTTAAACTAATCGATTAACAGACCCCATCTCCTCACAACAAACAGGGTATTAATCCATTTGGGTAAAACTATTATGACTCGGGGATTACCGTGCCCTGCTTAGTTATAATTAACCTGATAGCATGCGTCCACAGACAATAATTTCAGTGGTTAACTATAGAAAGTTTTTATGTAGCCCGGAATTATGTTATTTATGCAAAGTAACTGGTTTTTTGCACCCTATAAACTTAATGATACCGTTACTGAATTAATCTTAAGTCCTACCAAGTTAGTAATCGGGTCGGAACTAATCACAAAAGCAATGTCTTTCAACATAAGGATGAACGGCGTTTTTGTAAGTAAGAGCTATGATGATGGCGAAGGATTTTTAAAAAAGCGCAGAAACACTAATGATCTTTTAGTGTTGACTAGTTTTCAAACTGGTACAGATCCTACTGTTGACCGCATCCATCTGTATCAACCCAAATTGGAATACGGACAATGGGTAGGAGATTTTTTCAAATCCCTTGTGTGTTCCTTTAGTGATTTCAAGTCATCTAATGTAACAATCAGAACTCGCGTTCATGATATAGATGATTTTGATAAATATAAGGAAACTTTAACATCAGTAAGTGAAGCGAGTGGAAGTATCTCTGTAACTTTTCCGGTAATAGCTCCTTTTGCGGCCGTAGCATTACCTGCTATTAAAGGTATTGTCAACATGATCGATTCACTAGATGATCATGAAAGCATAATAGACAGTAATTTGCAATTATCAATCTCTGAGGAAAATACAGGTGCAAAAATCTTACAGACCGGCCACTGGATATATTTTAATAAACCTCAGGACGAAGGGTTGAAACTCAATCCAACTTTACAAGTATTAGACAGAAATAATAAGAGCAATGAACTATTCAAAGAATGCGACTATGTAGTCTATTCTATAATGGCAGAAGAAGCTCAAGAACCTGAATGGGAAACAGATCAAAAAGTCGCCAAACTGCTATCAGAATTGGGTGGCAAGGGTAATAGTGGAAAATCAGCAGTAGAATTTGTAAGAGATACTGTAGAAGGATACAGCAAATTTAAAAAGTTAAACAGAATCAAAGAACTTGAGGAAAAGGCTGATAAAACTGAAGTAGAGAAAGCGCTATTGGAAAAATTAAAAGCAGACAAGAGTATAGAGCCTTTCTTACCTAAAACATCATAATTTTCCTTTTTTAAATTCTGTTTATGATGGATAAAACTTGCATTCAAAATTGTGGGTATTCGCAAAAAGATGGATATAAGATTAATTGATGATATTGTTTAGAATCGCGTATATATTTTGATCCACGGCAAATAAATCCAAATATAAGATTTAGCAGACCATACCAACAAAAGTGATTTGAATGCCTCGCTAAGCGGGAAAATCATTTAAATCATTTTGTTACATAGTTGATCCTTACAAGAGTTCATTCTATAATGGCCTCAATCGCTGATTATTACCAACAAAAACTGACGTGCCAATAGATATTTACATTCTTTAAGTGGCGAACCATAGTGATTTTTTCGAACTGAAACCAAGCTGCCTTGCACTCCTAAACTCATATGTTTGTAAACTTTAAGAAAACTTTACAATGTATTTCAGAACAATTTGATACAAAGTAGTAAATTAACCGGTAACTAATGAAATTCAATTTAATAAATTATACCGTAATATATACTTGTTAGATAAAACCTTCAGGATACTGTTTAATGCTAAACCCTAATTGTGAGACAGGATCCAATTAGAATGGGATGGTGTGGTTGATAGTTGATTGATCATCTTCTTAACTCAAAGATTTGATTGTCATTTTCGTCGAAATGTAGTAATCAATTTGTTTGTTAGATAGTATGCAAATTCAAATTGCTAAAATAAAGTAACAATCTCCATGTTATTAGAAAGTTTGAAACCTACAGATCTACGTTATTTGTTTGCAACGATGGTGTTAAGATTTAAAGTTCTAGACTCAGCTTCACAAAGTGGGCAATTGAAGGAACATCTTTAGTATTCAATATAAAGAGCATATAATAACCTGGCGGTGCAAGGTTGACATTTCTCGGTAAGCTGACCTGCAGAATTGTATCATTTTTTCTTTCAAATTCCAGACCGATATACCTTTGTTCAGGATTAACACAATGAGTAGTACAAGTGGGACGAATTAGGCAGATCTTGTCGATTGTCTCTGAATTTAGAGTCTCAATTTCTATGGTTTTGTTGTAACTGGTTTCCTCATCACATTTTTCTATTATAGGTCTTTCTCCTCTAAATAGGTAGGGGGGTCTAAAAAGTTCTATCCGCAACTCCTGACTATTTCTATCAGGATTGCTTCCCGCAGTCATCACGCGTCCATCAGGCAGTAACAACGCATTTGCATGGTATAATCTATCTACTTTCATATCGGCCATCGGTTTCCATTCCCTTGATTCAAACTCTAATAGTTCAGGCTCCATCACTGCATCTGGGTGATGAGGTATTTCATTTGGTCCATGGTCATGATTAGCAGCATGGTCATGACTTGGATCTGTATGTAAATGACCCTTGGCTCCAGATTTACCACCCAACACCAATATGCTTCTATCTGGAAGGATCACAGGATATACATAGTACCTTTCATGATTTAAAGAAGTAAAACGTTCGTAACTAGGGTTATTGCTGGAAAAATCGATTATTTCAACATCTCTAATGGCGTTTTTCCCTTGAGGTGTTCCCCCCGCTATTAACAAAACCTTTGGTTTATAATTTGGAGGTATTAGAGGTAACAACACAGTTGTTCCTTCTTCTCTATTAACATTCTTTGGATTACCTATCGTCTTCCATTTTTGGGTGGTTAGATCAAGAGTCGCACTTGGAAAACCTTTTACAGAAAAAGGAAAGGTGTAGTGAGTATTAAATGATCCAGCGTAAAATATTTCTCCATTTGGCAGTAAATGTAATCGAGGATACAAAGGAAGCCATCTATCTAAACTAGGATAGTGTTGCCAGTTTTTGTTATTATCTAGCACCTCTATTTTATTCAAAAAGACCCATGGAAAGTCTTTGGTTAATCCGGCCATCACTACAACAGTTGTATCAGCAGTCATTATGCAGGTGGGATACCATCGGGAATTTTTCATATTAGGAAGTCGTTCCCATTTTAAATCCGCTGTATGGAAAACATAAGAATGATCCGATCCACGAAAAGGTGGGATGGGAATACCTAGAAACGAATTATCATATTTGTGTGTCCCGCCAGCAACAAGGAGCCTACCATCTTCCAAAAAGGCATGACCTGCACAAAAAAGATCTCCTTCTATTCCCTCATTTGAAATTTCTTTAACTTGTCCCTCAGCCCCTCCAATTTCGTCTGGTTCGAATATCTCTGCAGGATGAGGATGTTCTAAATAATTCGGGTCGTTACCTGACCCTCCAAAGGCTAAAACCCTTCCAGTGTGAAGCATGGCGATATGAACAGGTAGGTGTCTAAAACGATATTTTAATGGTTCCCATTCTCCATAAATAGTAGGATCTGTTTTACTAGACAATAAATGACGACTGACAAAATCATTATTAAGTATTTCTTATTTATGGGTTTTTTAAACAATAGCTTCCATTATTACAAAAAAGCTAAAGGGTATAGGATACATTGAGAGTAATTATGAATATTGTAGGATTACGTTCGGTCTTCGTTAATATTGATTTACTAATGATGAAAATATTCAATTGATCTAGTTTCAAATTAATTCAAGTTCGAGTCTGTATTATTTTTAGGAAAAAGAATAAATAAAGCTGTTGTTCTTTGTCAAGATAACACAGGTAACAAATCTTGTCCAACATATGAATTCAATATTTCAATAATGGTATTTGTCATTGGATCGTACTGCACTGCAAATGCTGGAGATATAAAACAGATTCTCGGGACTCTACATTGAAACCTAAATACTATTTCAATACTATCTCTGCCAAAACCGTCACACAATAGTCCTAAAGTCTTCATCCTAAGTTATGTGTTTGTGAAATTATTCCTGTACCCGTTGATCTTTTAATACAATAACGACATTCTTTGCGCAACAGTGGTCGAATTTCTTACAATGATTTTCAAGATTTTGAATGGAGTTTTCTAATTCGCTATAAGGTTCTTTTTTATCCTGTAAATGATGCAATACAAAGTTATATTAATATTTTTTCTAATTAAATGCAAGATCGTGAATAGTAAAATGATATATTAGTTGATATGGGCCCATATTCTCAGATTTTTTTATGATATCGCGGATATAATATTTCAATTCCCGTATTTCTTAAAGGCTCGCATAAATAATGGAATTCATACTGGTAAGTATTGGTTAACCCGGTTTTTCATATGGCTTTTTTATATGAAGAGAAGATATTTCGTAAATGCATACTTACCAAAAGATGTACCAAAGAGTCAGAATTCGTCGTAATTGCTAATGTACAAATCCACGATAATACTAGTAGCACTATTAGTTTGATCCGGAATAAGTCGTTGTTTATTTATAGATGGCTCACCTGGCGGGATACTTCAAATAGAAATTTTTATCTGCTGAATTAAAGGTGAATTATGCAGGCCATCATATTTAACAAGTTCAAATATCATGATATCCTCATGTCAATATCATTATTCACGGTTTTAGTCTTAACAATAACCGCTATTGTCCCATACACATTCATGAATTCAGCAGCAGGTACAGGATATATTGGTAACGGCGAAGGAAAAATCAATTGTATATACCAGGTAAGGTCGATAACGCAACAATACGTTTTTCTGCATTTGGAGAATATGAAGACCCATTTAGTCTTGATGGATCATGTGCCACTTTCGAAAGCAGTTTTAATAATTCAGGGCCCGTTATTTACATAAACGAGGTGTCAATGCCAAACCAATATAATCTGCTTTATAACATGCATGAAGCCACAGAATGCTCAAGTCGCAATATACCTAACATTACAATTATTTCGGGCGAATGCGGTCAATGCCGTTATTTAGTTCAAAACAGAATTAATGGAAGGAAATTTTACAAGGTAGGTTACCTGTTTTAAGTAATATAAAGCATATGCTGCCAAAAAAAATTCAAGTGGTTTCTAATTTTTATTAGTAAAGCAATCGATATTTGTTGTAAATATGCAGCTGTTTTCTAACCTCGATTAATTTTGCTTTTTGCTAATAATAATCAGATATAGCATAAACTGCTGTGAGGTTGCATTGCTAAACAAAAATTTGGATAGACCTAGAGTATCATAGAAGCTTATTTATTGAAAACTAATTCTTTATCGCACTGACGGATAAAATGATAGCTTTATGTTTATAACAAATGAAGAAATAAGAAAATCTATTCTCGGAATGTACTGTTTATTTGATCTACTCAGTTATGTCAAATGTAAAAGACTCACTTACATTCCTTTGCTCCTCAAATACCTCCCCTATGGTATAATGGAATGTCACATTAGCAGTAGTCTTTCCTTCTTCTAGTGCAATCGCAACAATTCCATTGTCGGGTCCGGAAACCGTAGCATTTTGTCCTGGGTTCAAATTCTCAAAGCTTATTGCTCTGCAAGTAACAATGGATTCAAGTTGTACTTTTTTATCAAAGGCTATATCCAAAGGTGATCCATTACACATATCTCCTCTGTATACTATTGGTTCTGTTGAATTGTTACTTATTGTAGCATTAATTTCAAATTCATCTCCTACTCGTACCGTGGAAGGCACAGTTGTAAGGTTTGAGATCAATATAGTATTATTATCCAAGTCTTGATATTGGGCATTTACTGATGTTGACTGAAATATTGATGTGAGCATAAGTACTGCTACGATAAGTCCAATCAACTGAATTTTATTACTCAACATAGAAAGACATTAAGAGTATGGTACTTAAGATTTTTCCCTTATCTTGATTATTGAGTATTAAATGATTAGAATCAACTTGACTATGAATTTATCATTTGTCTAACAATGTTTGCAAGTTAAATAATGATGAGTGTGTAAGGGCAGGGATTTTTCGATATCGAAAATCTAGTGAAATGATTTTAAAAATAACTAAGGTATCCAATGTTGTAGATAAACTTCATAATTATTGAAAGCGACAAAAGGTCTTTTGAACTTCCTATTTTGTTCGTGGATGTAGATAAATAGTTGCCATATTCTTTAGGAAAAAATGATACTAATAATAATAGTAAAATAAAAAAATCATATTATCAGATATACCAATCAAATCTATTCGATGAACTACAGATTAAATCCATTTTAGGTGTAATAATATCTCAGTATCCATTGTATTAGACAATCTTGCTCCTTTTTTCTATATAAAATTCATGAACTGCTTGCCCCTAACTGTTTCATCAAGTCATTGATTGTAAATGTGAATTAATCAAATACTTTATGGATTTTAGGACGTATCCAAGTTATCAATGAACATCGGAATTCGTATAAAAGTTCCTATTATGTTTAATCAGGGAGCTTGATCAAAATAATAAGTCACGCATATATCTATTTCTGTGCCGAGATTCTTGATGACAATCAATCGATCACATCCCAAGTAGATTTGGATCCCTATCGGCCGACTTACAAACGGTGCTTACATAACCTAGAAAATGGATAAATGGAAATTCCCAGATCGACGGTTATATATAACAGATCACATACACTCGAGAGGCGAATTTAACAATATGGATTAGCCTACAATCATGAGATTTTTTTCAAGTCCCAAGAAAAATATATCATCTATACAAATCAAAAAAAAATGTCAAATACTTTTCGAGTGGTCTAAGGATTTATTTTATCGTAGCCGATATCTAGCAAATTCTCAGAGATATTGTTACTAACTTATAGAATCCATCGTGGAGGATTTAATAGTTCTTTATACAACTTTGTAATGTTATTCTTATCATGCACAAACCAATCATTCATCCATTTATTGTAATTTGCTATTGAGGAATTGGCTGTTATTTGTTTTTTTTCTGTTTTTGAAATCAGGTGGCCTGATAAAATGCCTGACATGATAGCCTTTAAAATACCATGAGAAGATGACGGATCAAATACTGAGGCAGCATCTCCTACCAAAAAAAATCCTCTACCTGATGGTAAGGATGATATTCTCCACGTAACATCTGAGCAAGAGGTATTTCCTATTTTTTCCATACTTAGTAAAGGTTTGGGTACATAATTCTTGTCCAAATTTTTGTAATAGAAGAATAATCTTGTCCATTGATATAATCGTGGTTTGACTTGTGCTATCCATGTCCATCCTTCATTATCGGCAACCAGCAAAGGTGTTTTATTACAATTCGCAAATTCCCCTTTTGCATAACCATAGTATGCAATCAAGGTGGGAGAATGTTTTATCATTTTTAGACCTAGTTTATGAGTAACCCAGTTTTGACTGCCTGCAGCGTCAATCAGATATGATGACTTGAATACTCCTTTCGATGTGTTAACACCGATGATTTTGCCATCTTTATTCATCAATGGCCTAAATGCCTGGCAAGGCTGTTCTATATGAACTCCCCTATCACGGGCATGATCTAGTAAGATCTTGTCAAACTCAGATCTAACTAATTGGAATCCTCTCCAAAGTTCTTGACGAGTTTGTCCAAATGGCACGAAAATCTCTTTTTTTTGCCAACTCACCCAATTACCGATGTGTCTTAAGAAATCGGCATTTAGAATTTGTTCTCTAATATCCAGTTGTTGCAGTAATCCTTCAATTCCAGGATGAACAGTTTCACCCACATGATATCTTGGAAATTTTCTATCTTCAAGAATGCAAACATCCAATCCATTCTGAGCACAAGTGATCGCTGCTGAAGTGCCAGCAGGACCCCCACCTATTACTAAAACATCAAAGTTTGGGTTCATTCATTTTTTACTTCCCATTCACCTTCCCCAATTTTCATCAAAATAATGTTTGGACTAACTATCAATATTCTACGTTTACCTATTATAGAAACTCGTATTTTTTTTGGATTGTTATCCGGTGAGGGTTTGCGTGTTCCATGTTGATATACCTCGAATCTGTATATAGGAGAAGTCAAAGAATTTCGAATCTCGTTATTTACGGAATCTAACTCTGAATCTTGCGGGAAAATTTGTTTGAAAGAAATGATACCCCAACGAGCTCTTTCCTGTCTACTACGACTTCCTAATACTCTATACGCCCTTGCCATTGAAACTACTCGAGTTTGATATTCAACAACATCCACTTTTCCTGTAAGAGTTAAAGAAAACTTGTTGTTTAATGCGTTTAAAGTATAATCCGCATGATCATATTCTGGATATTCAACTTCGTTATCATCTCGAACGTAGTGAGGTCCCGATACCCCATCCCAAGGTAATTCTCCCTCTATACCGATTTCTGTGTCAGTTAGCGGACTAACAGTAGGCCAAGGTGCATTTGTAGCGTTTGGCTGAAAGGACCTTGAAGCATCAGGTGCAACAGCAGGCCAAAAAGTACTTAACGCAGCACATAATTTTGAATCCTCAGGAAATGGACTTCCTAGACCATATGCTGCAAGATGTTCAACTCCACTAGAATTATTATCAAAACTAATATCCCAGCCAGGTGCAAAAACGCCCGAGGCAGCATCAGGTAGAAAAGAATGTCGATTTGTCAAAGGTGTATGCAGATTTACTTGGCCAATAGGACCTTCCAAAGCCATAGATACGATAGCCGTAACAGTTTTGTCTTCTTCTCTAAAATCCACATTCTTTAACTGAAGGTTAGGAGGTAACCTTTGGTCACACAACGCATTAGGTGTTATCACCCATAATCTATCCTTCAAATCGGATGGTACTGCTACTTTGAATGTCTCCATTAATTCTCTTTGATCGGTGTTGGGGAAGAAATCAGGTGCCGTTACTAAAGAGTATGCTGGGACTTGTCGCTCTATGAAATTTTTTACTTGCGGACAAACGGCTTTGACCCACCCATCTCCGGTATAATCAACGTAGTGTAATGCATCATAATTGCCTTCCGCAACGATATTACTTACATCAATTTCATTGTTTAGATCTAAATGATTTTCATTTTCTACCTTGGTCCTAACGTGAACGTATTCGGGGGCACGTCGAGGCCCATCTGATGGTATGGAAAGACTTGAAGACAAGGTACTATTATTTGATGGAACTCTAAAACTAAGGTATTTCCCTTGGTATTTAGCTTCTTCAACTAATCGATTGTGTGCTACTGGAACCAAAAGACCCGAACCGAAACTTTCATCATTAGAAAATTCTGCTATACCTTCACTAAAAATGAAAGGCGGGTTACTAATATCAGGTTCGCCCCATCCTGTAATAAAATCGGGGTCGTTAAGTACCTTGTGTATTCTTCTTATCTTTTCATTGATATGATTACAAATCAACTTTACATCAAGATCTAGTCCTTCTATACAATCCTTGCCGCTAAAGAGCTTGTAAATAGGGACCCAAAAGTCTTGTTCTTTGTCTGAAACCAAATTATCTTCTAAATTATCCTCTAAAAGAGCATCAAATCTCATTGGACCAAAGATATCCTTGGAGCCTTTCATTTGTACTGCTACAAAAACAGAATATTTTGCAGGCAATACTCTGATGTTATGAGCATCATCATCAACAAATGGTAGAAACCCTCGTATCATAGGATCGTACAGTGCAGATGTAGTACCAACTCTAGATACTCCGGTTCTTGAGTAACACATATCAGCGTGTTTTTTATGCACTGTCTCTGGTGCCGGCCTATATTCTGATGCAAAAACGCATATAGCAATATTTCTACCATCAGCTCTTGCTTTTAAATCTAGGATGGACAGTGGATTTGATCCATAAACATAATTTTCAATAGTCTCAATTTCAGCTAAGGTCGGAAATTCGGAAATAATATTTTGATTTGAATCGCCGACGACATTTGGCGAGGCTAATGCATGAAATAACAAACTTCTACTCGGATTGCCTGGTTCAATGCCTCTTCTTCCCTCAAGTGAAAAATCTTCAAATCCCGGAAGGGATCTATCAATGTTAGTTAACTCCTTTTGAAGCTCTTCTTTTAAATAATTTGTACTGATATCTAATCCGTGTTTAAGTAACAGTTGTTTCCATCCGAAAGATTCAAGTCTTTTACAGATTGATGATATCTCATTTATCAATGTCATTTTGATCCTACCTCACATTGCATATATTGACTAAAAAATAATATAGACATGCCTGGATTAGATTTAAAGATATAAGCACAATGGTTAATGTTCTTAACAATTATTTCATTGTCTTGATCTACTAAACCCTTTTTTTTGGAAATCATCCGCTTATTAAACCAATATCATAATGTATAAAAGAGTTATCATTGAGTACAAATTATATAAAAAGTAAATTAGATGGTGTATATAAATGCAATTTTACCAGCAAGTCATCGAGTGGTTACCAGTGACTTTTATTTGAGTCATTTTGACTTATGATTTAAATCGATAAATGTCATAACATGTCTAATTGAAATACAGTGTTCTAGTCAACTAACCAAAACGTTTACTAAATAATTAACCCTATGTACTCATATAATCGAAAATGTGTTTAATCGCTAGATGAGTTAATATAAAAAAAATATTTGTCAAACAGATAAAAATTTTCGATGCAATTGCAATTATCAAATAAACTAGCATAAATGATTTTATCTTTTATTTATGAGGAAGACATCAGAATTCTACCCAGTTATTTCCGTGCACTTACTGAGATATTTGAGGCTGGGTCATAAATTATCAGCCAACCATCAGTGACAAACAGATTAACATCCTATCATGTACTTGATATCTCTTCTTGGATTATCATTCTTTAGTATCTTACAGTTGTAATAAACAAGTATCTGGTACAGAAATACTGACAGTAACACGATA
>JANWKP010000181.1 GCA_025451315.1 Nitrososphaerales archaeon
ACAAGAGGAGGGCTATGGGTTTAAAATAATAACTAAATTCTCTCCAATCATTAAATAATATAATACCAATTGATTCATACAATTTTATAATCCGCTTATAAGATTGGAGTCCACCATAGCCTATTATTATTGGTTTACTCTCAATAGTAGTGGGTTATGGCTTTAACTTTTAACTAAAAAATTAGTTATCATATAATATTTATTCTCTATCATCATACCACCATTATCATTTGCTTTTTTATCATTACAATAAAGAAAATCTAACAAGTATTCAATTGAAAAATTACTCATAAGTGAAGGAATGCCCTTGACACCAATAGAGATAATTCCGATGGGTACAATTTACACATTCATATGGTTGTCTATGATTATGATTATCCTCTAAATTATGAGTTTCTGAACAAGGACTAATGTATGCAAAATTGAAACTACTATCTGGTGGATATGCTTTATAAGGATGACCACAATTAAAACAACTAAATATCTCAATCTTTGGTTGTTGCTTTCTGTATTGGTTAATATTATTTTGTGTCAACTCATCTTTATTTTCAGATTCTATATTATTTTCCCTTCTTCTCTTTAATAGGATATTAAAAGTATTTAATAATTATACACAATTTTTATATTTTAAATATCATCTTCAAGTAGGATATGAATAATAATAATTAATAAATATAATTTATAAAAAACTAAATCAAAATCTCAATTCTATAATATAGACAAATAACCAGTCACTGACAAGTCACATGCCATAGCTTGGAGATATGTTATTATGCATGTATATTATACCTGATTATAGAGCAGGCTCATTTCTCTACTTCTCGACATCTTCCTTCTGTGGTACGTTAAGTTAGAACAAAGAATGGAAAACCATTTACCGCACCCTACGAAGTAATTGCTGGTATAATTCAACATACTCTAGCAAGATATTTTGAAAAAGCTGCTCCAACAATTAGCAACACTACTTTTTGATTCCAATTCAAAAGGATAACTCACTAAATTTTTTTTAAATTATAATAAGAAATATCCGGTTTTGTAACTAATTTTAATTTGTTTGCAAGAAATTTTTCACTCAAAGATACTATAGTAGTAATAACTACCAAAAATGATTAATTGTTTTTCATTCTACTTGGTAATAGTTCTTCGATTGCATTATGCATTTTAAGAAAGAATAATCCTTTTTCTGTAGTCTTGAATGTTTGAGTTCTATCAATATATTCTAGTAAGTTATTTTCTATCAAAACAGAAAGGTATTCCTTTAATTGAAGATAACTTAGATAAGCTTTATACATAATTTTTGTCTTGGTTTCTCCTCCATTTGCAGCATCAAGTATCATTGCTACTATTTCTGTGCTGCTTCTATATTTCATATTTTTTATAGATACAATAACTTATTTTAATATTCTTGTAAAGTAAAAGAAAGCTATTATATAGTGAGTCGTAAAGGAAACTTGAATAAATTTGTTGACTTTTTATGAAGTTAACAAATAAAGTCATTTAGCCAATGATATTCCATAAATTCTATAATAACATTATCTATTATTATTCATAATAGTAATACATAAGATTATTCTGTATAATCTTCATCTAATTGCTATAAATTATTTTGGATAACACAAATTACAATGGAAAACGATAAAGATATAAAAATTGAAACAGATGAAGAAGTAGGGTTAGATGATAAAATAAAGGCAGGAGCAAGAGCATTGGGTAAAAAGATTGAAGACCCTGATAAAGATACTGGTGCAGAATACGAAGCAGAAAAGGCAAAAGAAAGAGTAGTTGATTGATTTATTGATTGATGGTATTGATTCAATCATCAACACCAGCAGCAGCAATAACTGCAATATTTATTGCAACTATATTTTTCTTTCCTAAAGTAACTATTTCAGCATTTACACAAACAGAAAATATGAATGATTCAATGAACAATGTTGGTGTCTCAACAAATCAAACAACGAAAAATATGAATCAAGAATCAAACCAGACATTAAGAGATGGGCCAGTCAGCCAATCTGACAGGTGAATCAATTCAATAAAATGCCAGTGTTTTTGGAGCCAATATTAGTCAAGGAGCAAAAGAACTTGGAACTAATATCACAGAAAGAGTAAAAAATCTAGCTGAAAATATTGGAGAAAAACTACAAGATTTAGCAAAGTAAATTTAAATAATTTTTTGTTTAATTCTTCTTCTTTTCATTTTTAGAAGTTTCTAATAATTTCTTTATTAACATTAAAAGCAATTTATCGGATAATAATCAATATTCTTATTTTGTTTATAGTATTTATAATTATAATCTACTTTTACCATTAAACTTTGTTTATAAATGAATAATTTTTTTGTGATTTTAAGCCATATTTTACTTTAGATAAAGTTATTAAACAAGATTTGTTATCTCTATGAGATCTTTTTGACAACACTATTAATCTGATAGAGTCTAGCATCTTATTTTATCAATTTTAATAAATAAAATTTGGAAGAATATTCCTAAAATATGTATGACGAATAATAAATTTAGTAATGTAAGTAATTATAATTTGGGTTGTTCAAGGGTAAATGTTGTAAACAATATCTTGAATGAGAATAATACAATAAACTCATTTTTTTCTGTTCCAAGTCATTTATTTCTTTTTTTAGATTGGAATAGCTCTGATTCAGGTTAATAATATTCTTAATTATTCTTAAAACATTTAAGATATTGTTGCCCGATATGTTATTTCTTTTTATAAAATTATTTATTGATAATAAAGTTGGTATATCATATTGATAATCCTGATTAAATTCATAACATTCATACATTCTTTCCAATATCATGAATAGTGACCATAATTTCTCTACTTTCTCGGCTGGAATTTGTAAATGAATGGCTACCCCAGTAAGTTTTTTGCCATCACGAAATAATTTAAATGCTTGACTACTTTTAGATAGTTTTTTCTTTATATGAGAAGAACCAGTTTTGAGTTTTTCCTTTAATGCTATGTTTTGTTTTTTTCATATGTTTTTTATTCTTCCAATATCTCTAAAAGACATATGAACTTCTTTTGCAATTTATCTTATTTTTCCTTGTAAATGTAATTCTATTACTCTTTTCTCTTTTTCAAATTTGTTTAAAATAATTTGGGTCATTTATATAACAAGCTCTAAAAAAAGACGTTATTAAATACTATTGTTGTTGTTATATATTATCAATTAATTATCACTGTTACCATCTATTTTGCATTAAGCACAGACAATATAAAACAAAGAGAGAGTAATAAAAATTGTATTGTAAATTAGAAATTTATAGATTATAAATAATTAAAATTTTTAATAACATGGCTATATAAATTATCAGTAATTAATACAGTTTCTTATAGCCTCAACTATATCAATAAAATCTTTTAGATTTTTGATGTAGCAGTAAGTTGGCGTTTCCGTTTTGTGATTTGTAATTTGTTGTTAACAGTAAAATATCATCAAAAGTGTAATTTTATCTTGTCTTTTAACAAAAATTCTCATAAAAAGGTTATTGAAGTATAGTAACGTTGAATGGATTAATTACTTGGCTATTCAATGATGTTGTAAGCATAGAGCCTTTTGGTTTGACTTCTATACTATATAACAAGACGGCATTTCCGTTTGCTTCACCTTCTGCTACTGCTTTATATTGCTTCCCTGTTCCACTAAGTTCCTGAACTGTAGTTTTATCTCCAGGTTCAAGTACTGTTGGTAAAACTCTATTCATACATTTAGGAGTCATTAATTCTTCTACGATATTATTCAAGTTTGTAGAAAAGTCAGAATTGCAATTACCTGCAATAAATGTAATATTTAATGGTAATGTATTTATCACAGTAGCATTCACCTCGAACGTATCACCTACGTGGACTTCATTAGGAACTGTAATTATATTTTCAAGTTTAACACCAGTAACTAATTTATTCACTAAATCGTCCAATGTAGAGATTGTTGAATCATTATTAGTTGTTGACTGTGCATAAATATTTTGAGGTATCGATAAAGCTATAGATGTTACTACTACCATCATTGATAATAATATAATTGTAAATATTCCAAATCTTTCAACGTTATAAGATTTCATTAGCCAAAATATGTTGGAACTAATATATAACACTTTTAAAGATACGCCATAATGCTATATTTTCATTTCGATATGAGAAACATTTAATTTTTCAACAATATGTTTGGAGAATATTACACGAAGGAAAAAATTGACTTTGCAGGTTCAATAGTCTAAATAAAGATAAATAAAAGTTGAGTATTATGATAGAAATTAGTAGAACTCTACTACATGGAAGATTCTCCTTCTGGTATTCCATTATTGTAATAGGGCTAATATAATGAATATAACAATAATAGTCTATAAAATTTAAACAAATAAAATAAGCAAAGTTAGTGCATTTTAAATTATGTTCTATTGGCATCCGTTATTCTTCATTCAATTTACTAAATTAAGAAAAAAGTTATTTGGTCTTAAAATGACTTTTCAATTGGGAAATGGATGTAGGGATAAATCTAACATCCATGTAATTGAAGCCCAAGCAAAACTTAAGCATACAACATATGAGAAAGCTAGTAAAATGCGTTAAGTTTAAGTGTTATAGAATTATTTAAGCAATGAATATGATATTTTTGACAGAATTATTAATCCGTCTTGATTTAACAGAAACCTCTTAAATGCTATTCAATTAGAATAAACTGATAAATTGATGACTAATAGTATTAATTTTATATTTTCAGATAAAGTATTTTTAAGAATAGGAATTTATAATATATTCATATACAAATTACAAATGAATAATTTTACCCTGTACTTTCACAAATATATTTTCGCTGTAATATCCATTGGATTTGTATTTATAATAGCAATAGAATCACCATTATCAATACAACTAGACCATTTTTTAGCAAATAATAGCATTATAGAAGAGGCATTAGCACAATCAGCATCATCTACAAACACCTCACTAATAATAAATAACAATTCAGGGGAACAAAATAAATCTAAAATAATAAAAGCCTTTGGACATTTTGCAAATAACCAGATAAAAGATGGAATTGTTACATGGATTCAGGGAGGATTTTGGGAATTAAAAATAAATGATACAACACACAGTAATAGTAATAATAATAACACTCAATTAATCAATAACCATAGTAGTAGTAAAGCAAATTTTATTGCTAATTTTACAATGATAAAACCAGACGGGAGTCTTTCTCATAACCATAATATTCAAAATTTTGTTTCAGATGATATCATACTTACTGATAAAGATATAGTTGTAATGGGAATAGCCGATATCTATTCTGATAATAATAATAATAACGAATACAAGAATGTACCTTTAACCATACATCTTATGGGTAAGAAAGTTTTAGGACTTACTATAGATGTTGGTAAAACGAAAGGACATTTTTCTAGCTCAAATGAAATGTTCGGAACATTGATCAGTGGAATAGGATTGAATAAATCCGCTGATGATGATTTTTCTATTCATAAAACAATGATGCACCATGATACTGCTGCAACAAATGGTACTGATGAGAAAGAATCTATGACTATGATGCAACATTAAATGGCATTTGGTAGTGGAGTATTGATTGCTGCCTTGGCTTGTTCATTAATAGAGGAATCTTTCAAAAGCAATTCACATAGTATTAGAATTGTCACTATTCCATAGAGGAAAATTTAGAGGTCTTCCAAAAATGAATCGATATGCTGATGACATAGTCACTACAAATAGATGAGATTTAAAAAAAATCAACTTTATGTATATTATTTTATGTTCTTCTGATAATACACCTAAACCCGATATGGGTCATCCCTGTATCGATCATCTGTGGTTGTCGAGCAGCAGGTCGGTATCGTAAACAATAATTCGGAGCACAGATATGCGAACCGCCTTTCACTACTTTTCTTGGGATCTTAAACTGTGGTTGTCTCGGATCGTAACTGTATTCGGGTGATGTTACTCGTGGATTGACACAAGTTGTGCAGCAAGTTTTGACCTTATTAGCAGATTCATCTAAATGTGGGACATACCAGTCCGATGTCCATTCCCAAACATTACCTGCCATATCAAACAAACCGTATCCATTTGGATCAAATGAACCAACAGGAGAAGTGCCTTCATATTTATCTATTAATAAATTCTGGTAAGGGAATTCTCCCTGCCAGGTATTGGCCATTGGTTTGGTAAGCTGTGTATCTTCATTTCCCCATGTAAAATCCATCCCGTCTAATCCACCTCTTGCTGCAAACTCCCATTCTGCTTCCGTGGGCAATTCTTTACCTGCCCATTTAGCATAGGCTTCTGCATCTTCATAAGCTATCTGAACAACAGGATGATCATCCAATTCAATAATGCTGCTGCCAGGTCCCTGTGGGTGTTTCCAGCTGGCGCCCTTCATCCATTGCCACCAGTTTTCATAGTTTTTCAGATTGACAGATTCATTCCTTTTTTTAAAAACCATGGAACCTGGAACAAGATCCTCTTTAGATACAGTAGGAAAATCAGCCGGATTCAACGGACTTTCTGCTATCGTAATATAATTAGTTACCGAAACAAAATCACTAAATTCTTTATTAGTCACCGGGCATTTATCCATCCAAAAACTGTCCACTGTAACTTTATGAACTGGTTTTTCTTCAGAGTAAAATTTATCTGAACCCATCATAAAACTTCCACCAGCTATAAACACCATATTTTCCTGGTTAAGCGCTCTTCTTTTTTTATTGATTTCTTCTGTTGTGTCTAACATGTTAAATAGGCTTTGTAGTTATTATTGGCTCGCAGTAGTTTCGGACATTTTCGACATTGCATCATTTATTGTGAACGTGTTTGGCTTCTGGATGGCTGGGAACTCCTTAAAGGTTTCTGCAAACTTTCCTGCTGCATACTGGGCTAGGTATACAAAATAAACATTGTGAATCATCCATTCCCAATACGAATTAGAAGTGGTATCCGCGAATTCATATGGATCGGTACGGAGGTTGAAAATCTTTGGGACACGAAGGCGGATGAAAGGATCAGCCCATACTTGCAGGGTTCCTGGGCAACGCTGTTCCATGAATACGAACTTCCAATTATCGAAACGTATGCCAAGCACATCACCATCGTCACTGAAATAGAAATAGATATTGCGGGGACTTTGTGTTACTTCGCCAGTCAGGTAGGGAAGTAGGTTAAAACCGTCAATATGATTCTTATACGTTCGCCCGATGGCTTTGTATCCCTTCTTCAGTTTCTCCACTATTTCTATATCACCTGCCATGGCTAGGAAGGTTGGCAGCCAGTCATGGTGCTGAACGATGCCATTTGAAATTGAACCTGCCTTGATCTTTCCAGGCCAGCGCACAAGCAACGGAACACGGAATGCCCCTTCCCAGTTGGTATTCTTTTCACTACGGAATGGAGTCGTGGCTCCATCAGGCCAGGTATTGCTGTGCGGCCCATTATCAGTGGAATACACGACGAAGGTATCTTGGGCAATTCCCATCTCGTCAAGCAGATCAAGCATTTGTCCAACATTTTTATCATGGTCGATCATCGTGTCATGATATGTAGACTGCCAGCGACCTGCCTGGCCTTTGCTGGATGCTTTGGTATGCGTAATAAAATGCATATGTGTAGTATTTAGCCATACAAAAAATGGTTTTCCATCTTTATACTGGCGGTGGATAAAATCTTTGGCTGCAGAAACAAATTCATCATCGCAGGTTTCCATCCGTTTTGAGGTTAGAGGTCCTGTATCCTCAATTTTTTGCTTGCCAACTTTTCCCCATCGCGGCATTTCTGTGGGATCATCCGTGTCTGTGGCCCAGGAATGGATCACACCACGAGGACCAAATGTTTCAAAGAATTGGGGAAATTCTTTTTTTGAAGGATAGTTGTCCATTTCAGGCTCTTCCTCGGCGTTGAGATGATAAAGATTGCCAAAGAACTCATCGAATCCATGATTGGTGGGCAACATAGAGTTGAGATCGCCCAAATGGTTCTTCCCGAATTGTCCTGTAGCATAACCTTCTTCCTTTAACAATGCGGCGATAGTCACAATCTTTTCATTCATCCCGACCGGTGCACCCGGTATACCTACTTTGGACAAGCCGGTGCGGTAGACGCTTTGCCCTGTAATGAAAGACGAGCGACCCGCTGTACAGGACTGTTCGCCATAGGCGTCTGTAAACATCATACCTTCTTTCGCAATACGGTCAATGTTGGGTGTTTGGTACCCCATCAATCCGTGTGAATAACAACTGAGATTAGTGATTCCAATATCATCACCCCAGATAACAAGAATATTAGGTTGTTTTTGTTTTGCTTTTTCCAATTTGCTTTACATTTTTACAATTCCCAATTCTATTACTTAAGATTACCTAATGGTAATTGCCTGTGGTTACAGGAAGTTTGGGAACCGTATTTTATACTGCCGGTTTCATATGTAACTGCCATTGGACAAATATTTCATATATATACTCAATAACATTAGTTCGTAGACCTTAAGAGATATTTTGTTATATCTAGTCAGAATCTTTTGGTTCTATAATATCTTGTTATTGTATATTTGAGATTCTTGAAATTGGAGTAGTAATTAGATA
>JANWKP010000182.1 GCA_025451315.1 Nitrososphaerales archaeon
CGCTTTACCAGCGGTTCCGGGCAAAGCTTTAGACTATGTTGCAGAAAATTTATACCAAGATCCCAATCAGGATTTCTTGAGGGGTTCTTTGATGCCTTTTTTAGGATTTTCTCCTTGGCTTCAGAAACTGGTTATAGATAACAGGATTGAGTGTTATGGTTGGCCAATTGGAATCACGGCTTATTGGTTTAGAGAAATAGCCTCTGGAAGACCCGGTCTATTGACCAAAATAGGTTTGAATACATTTTTAGATCCTAGAAAGGATGATGCAGCCCTCAATGAATCGGGAAAAAGTAAATTATCGTGCAATATTGAATTATTAAGTATCGACAACGAGGACTATCTTTTATATAAAGCGCCAAAACCAAATTGTGCTCTAATAAGGACTTCTATTGCTGATGAAATGGGTAATTTGTCAACGCAAGAGGAAGGAATCAGAGGGACCGTACTTAGTATTGCCCAGGCTACCAAAGCACGACCAAATCAAGGAAAAGTAATCTCACAAGTACGCTGGATAACAAAGGCAGGGACCATAAATCCAAGACATGTTGATGTACCTTTTCCACTTGTTGATCACATTGTAATTTCTCCATTAGAATACCATTGGCAAACAGGATCGGTTGCATACGACCCGAGACTATCCAATGAAATTGTTTCTCCTATGTATAATAATTTAGATGCTAGTATTCCTTTAGAGCAACCAAAGCAATATGAACGTGTAATTGCTAGAAGAGTGGCCCTTGAATTCATTAATCTTTTTACGAAAAAACAGGCCCCTGTATTAGTGAATTTAGGGATTGGGATCCCCGCGTTAATTTCATCAGTTGCTGTCGAAGAAAACATTATGAATTTTATAATAACGGTTATTGAATCGGGACCATGGGGGGGAGTGGCCTTATCAGGAAATGACTTTGGATTAGCCATGGGGGCGTTTGCCCTCTCTACAATGCCAGACATGTTTTCTAACTTTGAGGGCGGAATCATTGATGCAGCATCGCTAGGTTTTTTACAAATTGACAGATTCGGAAACGTAAATCCCTCGATGCTGCCTAATCGATTATTTGGCACCGGTGGATTCCCAGTTATTGCAGGGGGAGTATCTAAGATTTATTTTGCAGGATCATTTAGGGGAGGAAAAAACATTATTAATGTAAAAGAGAACGAAATCAAAATAATACAAGATGGGCCAATTACAAAGTTTGTTCAAGATGTTTATAAAATTTCGTTCAGTTCACATCAAGCATCTAAATATGGACAAGAGATTATCTACGTTACAGAAAGAGCCGTATTCAAGCTCAATGGAACCGAATTAGTTTTGGTAGAAACTGCACCGGGTATTGACATTGACAAAGATATTTTAGAGAAAATGGAATTTAAGCCTCAAATGGCTACAGAAATAAAAGAGATGGATAAAAGACTTTTCGGCAAATCAGCAATGAACATAATAAGAGATCTAAAAATTTTCTAAAAATATGTGTGTCTAAATTGAAATTAACAAACCGGTTCATTTGGCCAATCATAGTAATTGAATTGTAAAAAACAAAAGGATTATTTTTTATATCAGGGCACGATCAAAACTGGAGATGTAGAGATTTCTGATATATTTCTAGTGACGCTACCAAGTGCTTTATTTTTAGAGATCCCTCCTAAACCAACACTCCCTAGAACTATAAGGTCCACCTGTTCGTCATCTACAAATTTGATTACACTGTAAGCAATATAGCGACTAGAATGACTTCCTTTGAGAATTTTCGTACTTATACTCACTCCGGATTTCTCGTATTTTGCTTTGAGCTCTTCAAGTTTCGTAACCCATTCCGATTCTATTATTTTATTAACTTGGTTAGTATATTGATCCAATGAAATACTTTTAACGTCTTTGATTAATTTGATCGGTGTCAAAATTCCACGTGATGTATGTATCGTTGGTAACACGGTCAGAATTATTAACTCGTGATTATTTTTAGTATTATTCTTCGAGGTATTTTCTCTTATACCAAATCCATTTAGTAGGTATATTGAATAATCTAATGCCTTCAGTGAATGTTCAGAACCGTCAACCAATACCAAGATTTTCATCACGTTAAATTAATTTTCGTCTGGTATATCTTTGTTGGTAGCAATCATTGAGTAACCTAGCCCCCAATTAGTCGCAACAACCTTCACAGATGATGAACATTAAAATATTATGGAATTAATACGCCTCTTCCAGTTATCTGACCATCTTTCAAAAAACCGATGACTTCGTTGACATCATCCAATTTAAATTTGGTTATATTATTCTTAATTTTTCCTTCATTTAATAATTCGATCACCTCTCTTAGTTCATTATAATTGCCCCATAAGGATCCGAATATATTATATTCATTCAACACAGTCATTGCTATTGGGATTTTAGCGGCTGTTCCAAATAGACCTACTATTACTATGGAACCCCCTTTAGCTAATATACTTATAGAGTCGTGAAATGTTTTGTCTGTCCCTACGCAATCAATGATGACGTCTAGCATCTTGCCCCCTGTTTCTGTCCTAATTCCATCAACCAGATTGTCACTGGAGCGTAGATTAACTAGATAATCCGCGCCACATTGGCTCGCTAATTCTAACTTGTTGTCAGATCTATCCATGGCAAACACTTTGGACCCACCTGTCAAGATTTTTGCATATTGTACACCATATGAGCCTAAACCCCCTATTCCAAGTATCCCAATATTTCTTCCGGGTCCAAGCATACTCCTCACCTTTTTGATTGCCCTATACGGCGTCAAACCTGCATCAGTCAGTGGCGCCAGATCCTCTGGCCTAGCTACCGAATTAGGGACATTCACTAAAAATCTGTATGAAGGGATCAATACATATTCTGAAAATCCTCCATCAGAAGACGATAATCCAGGCCATTTGGCAAAAGCGCAAAGTTGTTCCTCTCCTGACTTACAATATATACACCAACCACAGCCCCAGCCCCCAAAAACTGCAACTAGGTCACCAGGTTTCATTATATTTTCAGGTACTGATTTACCAACTTCTTCAACCCATCCTGCTATCTCGTGCCCTGGTGTCTTTGGTAGATTTATTGGGATAATATCTTTCCATTCGCCACTAATAAGATGAAGGTCACTATGGCATAATCCGCAAGCTCCTACCTTTACAAGCACTTCTTCATCACGGCTTATGACGGGTCTGGAAATATTATCCAATTTCAATGGTTTCTTATACTCATGAATTCTTGCTGATCTAATGTGTCCATCCATTCATATCATTTATCTTCAGCATAGAAAAATTTTGTTAATCAAGAAATTTGGTTGACTTAAATTGGCTTATTGATACCGTTTACATTAACGTGGTGGTTAAATAATTATAGCAGAATGTAACCAATTCAAAGGGTATGTATTTTTATATACACCAATTATATCAGGATTATATGAGTCTCGATTCCATCGGAATCACAAAATTAATGAATAAAAATATTATAGTTGCTGAGCAGGATTTAAATATAATCGGGGTATCGAGAATAATGTCTAATAATAATATTGGCTGTGTGGTCATTGTAGATGACCTTGATACACGAAAACCCATTGGAATTATTACCGAAAGAGACGTCATTAGAACTATTGGCATGTTACAACCACATCAGATGGTAGTTCCTATTAGAGAGCATATGAGCCATCCTTTAATCACACTTTCATCAAACGCAACCGTTTCAGATGCTATGAAATTGATGTATGAAAGGAAAATAAGGAGAGTTATCATCTTAGAGAAGGATAAATTGGCAGGAATTTTAACAGATAAAGATATTTTTAGAGCTTTAGTTGAAAACAAAGATTTGCTCTCGACTGTTATAGCAAGCAATCTTCCAATCCCAGAGAACCAAATGAAAGATGAAATTTCACATTTTTGGTTTTTAAATACGTTCATTGAATAAATAATATGTTTAATTGCTGATAATTAATGAAATAACTCTATTGACGTGTTTTATAGAGGTCAACACCACATTTTTCATTAATCTTTAAATGGTTTTCAATGGAATCACAACTTAGACAATGAATCCATTCTTTACATACTTTGATATACTAACAAATGCCTTTGAAGCATTTACCTCAGGTATCGAAATACTGTCAAAGTATAATCTAGCATACGCGGAGAGTTATTTCAACGCATTAAAAGATAACCAGAAACAGGCTGCCGAATATAAAAATTTTGAAGTTTTGAATAATCTAAGATTCTTGTTACCATCTGAAGAATTGTATGAAGAATGGCTAAAAAACACTGATACAAAATTGAATGACTTATTAAAATCAGAAGAATTTTCATCTTTATTATCAAAGTACGTAAAGTCTTATCTAGAGTTACATAGGTTGTTGAAAGTACAAGGATATCCTATCCAACACTTTGAAGATATTTATGAATACATTACAAACAATTGGAATTCCTATTATACAAGCAGAAAGGATAAGGTAGTATCAGAGTTTAGAATAGCATATAAAAAAGACAATGTAAGACTAATGCACTTTATAGGCGACGATAAGTCTACGGTTAATGAAGGCAAAAATCCTCTCTTAATAGTATATGCTCCAATTAATCAGTTTCATATTATGGATATTAACCCAGTCAGAAGCGTTGTTAAATCACTTTTATCCAAAGGAATAGACGTCTACCTACTTGATTGGGGCTATCCGACTTCAAAATATAATGAGCTTTCCCTGTATGATTATATAACGTATGTAAAAGATGCTGCACAATTCATTCAAAAACAGAGCTCGGTATCTACATCGGTAAATGTGCTAGGAGACAAGACGAGCAAGGTTACGAATCAAATGAACCTAGAAATAGCAGATACGAAAAATAATTTGTTTGACAAAACTAGATCAGAAAATAGCAGCAGTGATAGAATTGATCAAAATTCTAAGTATTCCGAAAAGAAAATATCAATCCTTGGATATTGTTGGGGAGGAATCATAGTACTATGTTATGCTTCTTTGCATAATAATAGCATTCGAAATTTAACTCTTCTAGCAGTCCCTGTTGATTCAAGCAAAGATCAAACTATTCTCTCAACATGGGCTAAGAATCTTGATACTGACAAAATAATTGACGAGTTCGGTCACCTAAACGGACAAGTCCTAGATATAGGATTTATAATGCGCAATCCGATGAGATATACTGCAGATAAATATCTTACAATGGTTAAAAAGTATAACGACACAGAATTTATGGATATTTTCAGATCTGTTGAAGGTTGGCTTTACAATACACCGAATATTCCAGGTAAACTTTTTAAGGATATCGTAAATGGGTGCTACAAGAATAACTCACTTGTAAAAAACAATATAGGACTAAATCATGAGGTAATTAACCTACGTAAAATAGATGTACCTATTCAAACAATTGTAGCTAAAAATGATGATCTTGTGTCTCCCGAGTCAACAATGGAAATAGAGAATTATGTCTCTAGTAACACAAAAAAAATGATTAAATTCAAAGGTGGCCATGTTGGGTTGTGTATAAGCGGATCTGCACATGGTCAATTGTGGCCGGAAGTTGCCGATTGGATTTTAATGAACTGAACATATTGATTAACCAACACCGATTTTTACCTAAGAACATCAATACGACAATTAAGTATGGCTAGTACCGTCTTTATTCTTTTACAATTTTAAATTAATTAACGAGTTAATGCCTAGTTTCTCCCATGCTCAATGCTCAATGCTCAATGCTCAATGTATCCAATCCAAACTCAAATGTCGTATCTTATTGAAGGTATTAGTACCCTATCATAGAACTAGTTTCATATTATTTATTTTAAGCCTTATATCGAGCAATTTTTAACACCTTTGACTTTTTTAGTTTATTTTAATATCGGTATCTTCTTTGTCAAACATGCATACCTTATTCCGAGATCGTGTGGATGCTGGACATCAGCTTGCTACAAGAATAACATGGTATCTAAATGAAGAACTACCAAATATTACTGTTTCAAAAAATGAATTGATAGTGTTGGCTATACCACGGGGAAGCATTATTCTCGCAAATATTATTGCTTCTTATCTTGAATGTGAATTGGATATATTGGTCTCAAGAAAAATTAGGTACGAATTGAACGAAGAATTGGCAGTAGGTGCAGTGATGCCAGATGGATCTTTCTTTATAAGCGATAAAATCGCTAGAGTACTTCCAATCTCTCAAAAGTATTTGGAACAGGAAATTGAGATCCAAAAGAAGGAAATTGCACGCAGACTAATTGAGTTTAGAGGGACTATTTCGTATGCCAATAAATTAAAAGACAAAATTGTGATATTGGTAGATGATGGAATAGCAACAGGAGCTACAATTGTCGCAGCTGCACAATGGCTCAAGAATAATCATTTCTACAAGAAACTTGTTGTTGCTGTACCAGTTGCACCTGCGGGATCCGAAGTTATAGATAGGCTAAGCACTATCGCAGACAAAGTAATTATATTGAATTCTCCAGAAGAATTCAGTGCCGTAGGACAATTTTATGACAGCTTTAATCAGGTTAGTGACAAAGAGGTAAAAGAGATAATGAGAGTATATCACTATAATATTTGATTTACCGGGTTTAATATCATAAGGCGTTTATAGAAATATAGTAAAAGAAATTCTCAATTTAATAATCATTTGTTTTGTTTTTAATAGCAAATCCCTTGTTAAAAATATACGAAAGGTTGGTGATGGATACTCTATTTAGTTCACAATGCTATAAGTTGATCTGCAGTTATGTAGTTGATACTGTTTATGTGTAAGTTTTATACCTACCCTAATTGCATCTAAGATATAAAACATTATTCTATCATGAGGGTAAATGTTTTTTCTGATGATTAATTGATTTGTAAAATATTCTTTTTATTATTTCTGCAGAAATTGCATAGGCAGAAACAATTAACCCGATGACAATGAGATATGAGATAGGGATTTCTGTTAAACCAAAAACCTTTCCAATAGGCGTATAAGGTAAGATCATCACTAAGCTGATTGTAATTAATGTAGATATTATCAAATATCTTTTTGGCTTGCTTTTGAAAATTGGTCTTGTAGTCCTAATAACAAGGACGATAATACAAGCTGAAATAATTGATTCTATGAACCAAGTAGTTCTAAATTGCTCAATAGACGTGGGGTGTAAAAAGTACAGTAGAATCCCAAAAGTGATTAGATCAAATAAGGTGCTGAGCAAGCCAAAGACAATCATAAACTTTCTAATAAATTTTATATCCCAGCGTCGTGGTTTGGCGATAGTTTCAGGATCAACGTTGTCAGTGGATATTGTCATTTCGGGTAAGTCTGTTAATAGATTCATTAGTAGAATCTGCTTAGGTAACAAGGGAAGAAATGGCAAAAATATTGAGGCTATTGCCATGCTAAACATATTACCAAAGTTGGCGCTGGTGGCCATGAATACGTATTTTAGAGTATTTGCAAAAGTTATCCTTCCTTCAATCACTCCTTCTGCTAACACACTTAGATCCTTTTCCAGAAGCACAAAATCTGAAGCTTCTTTGGTAACATTGGGAGCAGTGTTCACAGATATACCTACATCTGCCGCATGAATTGCTGTAGCATCATTAATGCCGTCTCCCAAATACCCCACTAAATTTTTTTCAGTAATCCGTAATGCCAAAATTATTTGTTCTTTCTGGTTGGGTTCGATCTCTGCAAAAATATCAATTTCGTTAACCTTATTTACTAGTGCATCGAAGCTAATTTTATGTATCTCCTGGCCGACAAGAACCGTTGAATTAAACATTCCTATTTGGTTAGATAGATTAGCAACCACGTATTTGTTATCACCGCTTATTATCTTAACCGAAATACCTAGGTTTCGAAGCTTAGTTATAGATTCGATGACATCAGTTTTGAGGGGGTCAAAAAAGACAATATAACCCAAAAAAGTCATTTCAGATTCATCTTTTTTATCTATCCGAACGTTATCTGTCTCTAACCTAACATCGAAGTTCTTAGAGCACAACCCTAAGATGCGTAGCCCTTGTTTTCCTAATTCTTCATACCGTTGAATGATTTCCTGTCTCACCTCTGACAAGTCCACGATTTTTCCGCATCTCTCTGCAGTTGAACAAACTTCAAGAATATTATTGAGCGCCCCTTTAGTTACTATGAATGAATATTTGTTATTGTCAATGGAGTCAGTGGAGCATTTATTATCATATGAAACAAGTACCGAAAGTCTTTTCCTAATGAAATCGTATGGGATTTCATCAATCTTACCATAATCTTTCAGATCAAACTTGTTGGAACAATAGTCCTTAATAGCTTTGTCTATGGGATTTGTGAATGCAGTTTCATATGCTGAATTAATATATGAATATAATAAGACTTTATCGCTTGAGTTACCGTCTATATCAATCGCCGATTCTAACTGTACATTACCAATGGTTAATGTTCCAGTTTTATCCGAACAGAGGATATTCATGCTTCCGAGATTTTCTAAGGCTGCCAGTCTTTTCACAATTACTTTATTTCTTACCATCCTTCTTGCACCATGAGATAGATTTACACTAATAATTGCAGGCAACAGTTGTGGTGTAAGTCCGATGGCCAATGCCAAAGAAAATATGAACGATTCTAAAATAGGCCTGCCGAAATAAATATTGATCAAAACGATTGAAATCACCAACAGCAATGTTACTTCTATGAGAAAGTATCCAAATTTTCTAACACCATGTTCAAAATCTGTCTCTGGATTTTTAAACTTTAGACTGTTCGATATCTCCCCAAATTCACTATCAATTCCAGTTCGAATTACCAATGCTTTTGCTTTGCCACTCACCACAAAAGTACCCATAAAAACGGAATTAGCTCTATCTCGTAATGGGGTGTCTCTATGAAGAATTTTAAAAGATTTTTCTACAGGATAACTTTCGCCTGTTAAAGTTGCCTCATTTACAGAGATCATTTGATTCAGCTATAATTGAATCAGCAGGAATACTGTCTCCAGCGATTAGTGTGATTATATCGCCTGGAACGATATCTACAGAAGGTATTAATACATTAATCCCATCCCGTAAAACTAAAATTCTTGACTGAACAAATTCTAAAAGTTTATCTACTGCATTAATTGCACCTCTCTCTTGCCAAAATCCTAGAATTCCGCTAATGATAATAATCGTAATGATCAATGTAGCATCTTCTAATTCACCTAAAAATAGCGATAGTAAAGACGTGAAGATAAAAATTAAAATAATTGGACTTTTGAATTGTGATGCCCACAGGAATAACAAATTGGACTTCTTTTTGGATTTAAGAATGTTTTTACCATACCTCGACAATCGACCTTCCGCATTTTTAGACGTCAAACCTTTTTCCAATGAAGTTTGAAATTTTTGCTCTAATTCGATTAAAGGGTAACTCCAAAATTCCAATTGCTTGACTTTTTTATCGAAAGTCATGGTCTGTCTAAATACTCTCTATCTTCTAACTAGATAAATGATAGTATAAAAACTAAGTAAATTCCGGAAATATCTACCAATATGATTCTACTTGTCCCTATACTACCACTTTAGTCCATTTAACTAGCAATTCTAATCGGTGTAATCCTTAAGAATGATCCTTGATTTTTAGTTTAAGTGGATTATTAACGAAATACTTTAATTAACAAAATCGGAACAGTTTTACCTAGTTTTAATGTAATAATAAAGACTTTTGACATGTTACACTAAATTAATGATCTTTGCAGTTTTTGTTAATTAGGTCACGGTAATGGGATTGTTCCATTTGATTTTGACTCCTTCAGAGTGGATGGTTGTACCGCACAAATGGATATTTACTTCTTTTATGATTATTATGTCATAACGCATTCAACAGGACTGATAACTTATCTTAGTAATTCGTTCATAATTACCTTTATTATTCATGCGCTTTACAGCAAACGTTGGTAAGATGTGACATATACCTAATTTAGTTTCATCAAATAATTCTATCGACTTTTTTTGAGAATTCAATAATCGATCGATAAAAGAATAATAACCGCTAGACCCAAATGAAATACTTATGATAACTCCATTACCGATAACATAATCAGTAAATATATTTTTATCAAGATTATTGTCTTTCTTGTTCCTATTCTTCTTGGTAACTGTAATTGAATATCTAATACATCAACAAAAAGTTCGTGCTCTAAACAAACATCTGTTAATATATTAATCCTTGGTGATTTACCATATCTTATTTCCAACATTCTTTTTTCGGTTACTCCATACTTTCCTCTCATGAGGCTTTCTATGGTCTTTATAGTATTTTGTAAAAAGAATTCGGCCAATCTGCTTTTACTCCCTAAAATTTCATTGGTGGGGTCCCAATAAACAACATAGGAATAGACCATTTCCTTCCAAAGTAGGAAAATATCCCATCGCCATCTATCATTAATCCTATATCAGGATTTGTTTCTGAAATCTGCATATCTGGTGACTCTAGAATTTTTTGAACTTTTGGTCGAAGGGGATGAACCATATATCTTGAATTTCAAACGCTTTAGACTGCTTGAAGGTAAGTTTTATGTCTTCTAAATAAAAGGACTAATCTCTGTATAATCATTTGTCACTACCATCGTATAATTTGCACCGATTTAGAAATTGATTAATTTACTATCTGAAGCATTCGGTTGATTCAGAGGCCGTCAATTGCTTTTTTCATACATCATGATTGTAGAGAGATAAATTGGAGTAATCAATATTGTAAGTTTTTCTGTTCATTTTACATTCACACGGGTAAGAAAAATAGTAAGATTTTGCAAGGATAGATATCAAAAGATCATTAAGAGCGGCGGTCGTTTGACTTCTTATTTCAGAATTAGAAGCCCAAGGAATCGATTCTAAATCGTTCTGAAATATCTTAGGGGAATAAGATAGCTTTCATGATATTTTGGTATTTGTCAGAATAATTTGATTATAGTTTAGTACCACAAAAAGGGCAGAAATTAAATGTATATACGTCTATACGCTTAGGGTAACCAGCATCATCCATGCAGAATATCTCTACAAAGTTTTTTTCAATTATGTTGACCCCGAATCCTCTCCTAAGAATCATCCTCTAGTTGGTACAATTCTCTACAGCAATACTTTTCCATATCGCTAACAATCTGTACTATATATCATGCTTATGTAAAAGGCTAACTTTGGATATTTTCAACTTATAGTAGCACAATTGTCTACTAGCGGGAGAATTCAATCTGTTCTTGTTGATAGACTTCATGATGATGATTGAAATGTACTTGTGATAATTAAGAGGAAAGTTATCTTAGTTACAAGTTGATATTTTTCTTTGTTTTAACACTGACTTTATACCAATGTAATTGATAACCTAAAACTTGAAAATTTGCTACATTAAATTCTGGAACTAACAAAAATCCTGTCTTAGTTGTCAGCAGTAGATTCTTTATTATCTCCAAATTTTCCTGTATATTCATTTACTTTAATTCTATATACCACTATTTCAAAAATTACATTATTCTTATTGTGTAAAAATGGCGATAAGAATGAGTGCTGAAATGCGAAATTTTCATTACCCAGATTTTCATGACCAGGGGCTTCAGTCGGATAGGATTTTCTATCTAAATTAGACATGATTGATTTCATTAAAATGTTCAATCCATTATTAGCATCATCTCCTTTTAATTCCTCAAAGGTTCCATAAATAATCACACTTTTCCAATTGCTCATGTCTTTCATCCAATCAATTTCAAAACAGACATTTGGATTATTTCGCATCATTTGAATTTTCAATCCATCCTTTGTATGCCCATAAATGTATCCATTATTATAAGCATAAGTTATAGGAACAACATATACTTTGTTACCATCAAAACATCCTAATCTTCCTATTACTTCGGATTTTAGAAGATTTTCGATCTGATTTTTGTCCAAATCCCCCCACATAATTAGAATATTATATACTCAATGATTAAAAGATATACACATATTAGATTTAAACACCTCTACGAGGTCAAGATATCGCACCTATTGTAAAATAAGCAAAAGTTTTCAGTTTTTATTTGCATTTACCCTCCCATCACATCTATTTTTTTTGATATGAACAATGACTCGGTAATAACATCAAATAAATTGATTTAATTTCCTCGCGTTTTCCGTTATTTGTTCAAATTCATAGTCATTATGATCGTCTAAAAGTGAAACCGCATTTTTTGATCCTCGCTTGATATTGTTCTTTTGTGTTACTTTATCATATTTCTTTAGCCTACGAATTAGAAGAATAGCGAGGAAGACTAAATAGAAATAAATGAGATTTGAATGAATTCATATTCTAAAAAAGGTTAAATCAAAGTAAAAATAAGAAAATTTTGAATAATTGCAAAGAATATGCAGGATAATTTCGTGTTAAATAAGGATACTCTGATTTGGATTTATCATAAGGGTAGAATATCTCTATCAGTTAGTAAAAGATATCCAATACCCATATTTGCAATTATTGGATTATTGTTTGGGATAATCACTCATTATGGATTTAATAAAGCAGAATTGGGACAATTGATTTGGTTCATCGTATTGGTAATAGGAGGATTAGCCATAATTTTTGGAACAATAAAAGGACTCGTCTATGGTCGTTTTGCCTCTGACATTGTGGCAACGCTTGCA
>JANWKP010000183.1 GCA_025451315.1 Nitrososphaerales archaeon
CATCAAATTCTATAAATGCGAATAATACAGTTTCACAATCCATGTTTATGCTGGACTCTTACATGGCTTAATTATTTTAGCAGTGATTATTAGATTTGCTAGTTCTTCTAGAAAAAAGCAAACAAAAAACTTAAACTATAGAACAGTTTGAGCCCCCACTTATAAAAACTTCTCTTGATTAGTTTAATTGATAGATATCATAATATTGATATTTAATCTAGTTAACTAGACGGTAACTAATTGTTGTTTTACGATAGACTGATAAAATAAATATTGAAAATGAAAGTAAATAGATGGAACTAAAGTTAGTTATTTAATATTTTTATTGAATCCAAGATTTTTTCTGCCAGGGGTAAATATGTCATAAAAGTATTAGCAGAGATATACTTGTATATCAATACAAGATCATTGTCCTTGTCAAAAGCATATAGAACCAATATACCGTAACTATTTCCTAAAGAAGATGAATATCTAGATAAAATTCCAGATGCATTATTTTCATCTATTAGATACTTGCCCGAGTGTTTTTCAACTACTTGATATCCAGGAGAATTGATTTTTCCATTTAACTCAAAATCTTCTATTAATAAATCTGGATAAGAAGAAGAGTTAGAAAATGGATAGCCCTTTCTATTATTGATGTATTTAAGAGATATAGCATTAAATGCTATTTTAACATTTGTAACATTATTATCAATATGTAGTATGGCAATGTAATAACTATCATCAGCAATATTTTTATCAATGCCTCGGAGATTTTATGACAAATTATTATTATTTTGATGTCTTTCTATTATTTGCCAATAATCTAAAGAGGGATATTGTAATGTAAATATATGCTGAGGATCAATTCAAGTGATCCATTTAATGTCTTCCAATGGTATAAAATGAATCGGAATTATAGGAGTACAAATAGATATAAGACAAATAGCAAGAAGGCTTAATTGTATTTTTTTCATTATTAATGTTATTATTAATTTATTCATAATAATATAATTATTTTTATATAAGGAAAGTCTTTTTTTGAGAAAAATAGTTATGTATTCACAAATTAATCGAAGTGCTCCATAATGTACTCCATATTGTACATTCATCGAATGTACCACAAAATTATTAATATTCAAATAATAAAGTAATACAGACAAAAGGATAAATTTTCCGGTTGTTTAGTAGTTTCATTCCATGAGTGACCCTAATAGGGTCACCTTTGTTCTAATACTAGAATAATACTTGAATAAATCAAACCAAAATTAAGGTATTACGCCTAGAATCCGTTGATTATATTAACATAATTATAAGCAATCTCTTCTGTAAAATTACGATTCTTTAATATAATTGCCTTATCATTTGAGATTAAGCTCGTATTATCGACCATAAAAATTAAAGATTCCTGATTCATTGCTTTAGAAGTTAGGCAATTACAATTCTGCAACACTTGTTTCAGCAAATAAAATTTTTATTATGTACTCTTATACAAGTAAATCAACGTTATCATCATTTATTATTGTCTAATTTCATGTTTTTCTACTGTTGGTTGTTGTGCTTTATAAGTTATTGAAATTGTATCATTTAGATTATAAGAGCAATTAGTTATTATTCTAGGGATTTTATCAGCTCCTTCTACTATGCAATTATTACCTTCCTTAATTATTACTATTGCATCATCTGTAATGCTTCCACTGAATAAGTTACGTAGAGACGATCCCAATAAGACTAATATTATTACAACTGCTGCAACACCAAATATTAATGCCAATTTTGATGGAGAGATAGATTCAAAATTCACTATATTGTTTTTACTAGAAAAGTATATAACGATTTTTCCAGTCGATGTAGTTAGAAGAACTACAATTTTGGTTCTAGGTAGTGAAATTTTTCTAACTATACATCTAATTTTTTTTTGCTAAAGTTTTAGTTTATCCTAAGTAATATTACTGCACAAGTAGGTACTTAGCAGTTGAGTTCAAGCCCTGCAAGTAGAAGTTGAACTTATTTGCTTACCAGATTGTCTTTTGACATATTTTTATTTACATATATGATTGAAAATAAAATAAATAATCTTTTAAATGTAACAATCTAAAAGAAAATATAAAGGATCAACTTTTTTCTTTTTGTTTTCTTTTATTATATTGATATTATACTCATTTATTGTAAGAAATTGAGATGAAATATCATCCAAATTTTCCGTTTCTGTAATCTTCTATAGCTTTATAGATCTCTTGTTGTGTATTCATTACAAATGGCCCATATCTTGTTATAGGCTCACGTATAGGAACTCCTCCAATTAATAATACTTCAAATGGAATTTTTGAATCTTCAACAGCTTGGATATATACTTCATTACCATCTGTATCAAATATTACCAAGTTTCCTCTTTCAACTTTATTACTATCACTCGGATCAAATACACCTTTTCCTTGAATTACATAAGCAAAAACATTATATTCTTTTGGAATTGGCTGTACAATTCTAAATCCTGGTTCTAATTTAAAATGCAAATACATAATTGGAGTGATTGTATTAATTATTGCCTTTGCACCTAAAGATTCACCTGCTATAACTTTTACAGTAATATTATCATCTTTAGTAGTACCTGTTGGAATTTTTGATTGAAGTATTTCTTGATATCTTGGTTTCATCATCTTACTGCTTTTAGGAAGATTTACCCATAATTGAAATCCATGTAATTTACCTCCATTTTTACTAAACTCCTTTTCAGGCATCTCTGAATGAATGACACCAGATCCAGCAGTCATCCATTGTACATCTCCAGAATTAATAATTCCAGCATGACCTTGAGAATCTTTATGTTCAAATTTTCCTTCTAAAAGGTAAGTAACTGTTTCAAATCCTCTATGAGGATGATCAGGAAAACCCCTTTGTTTTCCAGGTTTTATATTTATCGGTCCGATTTCATCTAATAACAAAAATGGATCAAATTCTGAGATGTATTGATTGGGAAATGATCTATTTAATGTTACACCTTCGCCATCTTGAGTTGCTTCACTCTTTATTATTTTGGAAACTGAACGAATGAAATTATTATACGAATTATCTGACTCTAACGGTATTGCTTTTTGTCGTTTCATATCTTTTATTATTTTTGTATTATTTATTTTTGATATACTATATTATAAAATCCAAGATATTTAAGATAGGTAGTAATTTCATACTAAGTAGGTAATCAAAATCTTACTTGAGTACATATAAATTATTTGAAACTTCAAAAATAGATAAAGGTACACACCCTTCTTTAAATTTATTAAATAAATTATAAACATAGAGTAGATTATTAAAGCTCATTTATTCGAAAAATTATTGACTAACAATTAAAGTAAGATTTCTTAGTTTATAATAAAATTAATCATGAATTCAAACAATAGGACTAGAACCTAGGATTCAATACCGAGAGTGGGACTCGAATCGTGCAACTACATCCTCAAATTTATAACAATAAAGAAATATAGAATTACTAATATGCAGTATAAATAAAATAACGAAAATTGATATCATTAATTGACTCTAAAAATAACTTTTCCTTAAATGATACTGAAATAAATATATTTAAATAATTTTCGACCCTATCGTAATAACAGATTGTTAGCAAAGTCTATAGCCATCATAGATGATGACGTTGATATTGCTGATTTATTCAAGGATGTACTAGAAGATGACGGGTATACTGTTGTTGCCTTCAATGATTCAATCACAGCATTAAACCATATACAAGAAAATGCCGAGGAATTTGGACTTGTAATTTCAGATTATCGTATGCCTCAAATGAATGGTTATGAACTATGTAAGAAGCTTATAAATCTTAAATCTGATCTTAAAGTAATTTTAATCAGTGCTTATGAACTGTTAGAACGTGATAATCCAACGTTCACTTTTTTACATAAACCTATATCAATAGCTAAATTGGTTAGCGTTGTGAACGAAGCTATATCAAAATCGATGTCGGATGATAAGAGTATTAATACTTGAGCATTAATAGATATTTTTCCTACGAATATCACTATGTACAAATCATATTTATCTACATACTATTCTATATTTTTGTAACTTCAGTTTTCTCTTTTTTTTCAAATCATACCAGGATATACCAGCATCTACTCGTGCGAAGTAAAACACAATTTTTGCCCGTATGTAATTCCATAATCACAAAACGTCACCAGATATCTTTCTTCAAGCATTTTAATCATAAATAGACTTTTTCTATAGTATAATCAGATTCTTATTCTTATCAACTTTACCTACTTACTCATAAACTTATTCATATATACGTAAGATTGATGATGGTCACATTTATCAGCTTCCAAATTGATATTCTTAATTTAATAAAATTGCTTTTAACTCACTGTTATATTTGAAATCAATTTCAGAACGAATTTTTTGATATCTTCGTTAAGATCCATTAAAAATTTATTTATTATAATTTATTTTATTATCATCCCCATGTAGAGAAATACAATGGGGATATCTCAATAGCGACCGATTCGCTTTTTTTAGCAAGATTGATCAATTCTTTAGCCATTGGATGATCTAAACTTCCTAAATATTTTTTCATATTGGTTTCACATATGCGTACAACAGTATCAATATCATTATGTATCTTTATCTTTGCTTTACCTCTAACTCCTTTATATGGAGGATGAGGCTCATCTACTAAAAAATAGATCATTTCATTATTTTCTAAATTCTTTTTTTTCTTTGAATATTTAGAGGTTTCAATGTAGAATTTTTGATTTGATGAATCAAAATAATACCAGACAGGATGAATATTTGGTTCATTCTTTTCATCTAAACTTGCAATATAGATATTTCTTCTTCCAGAAGTAAGAAATGATATAGTTTCATCCTCTGTCATTGGTTGACTGAAACCTGGTCCAGCATTCAATATTTTCACATCGTATCTTTTTATACATTCTAATATTAAGATGCTGATATGGATATTAGAGATTCATTCTTTCTATGACTTGAAAATCAAATCAATGACCCATCTATCATATTACCTAACTACTGTGCATGATATATACATCATAGAATAAAAAGATTGAATATTATAAGAAAAAAAGTATGTTTAGAAACCTTTCGATAAAATGTAATAATAAAAAAGGAATTTGATTACTAACTTTAACTAAATATTTCGACATTCAGCTAATTTTATTCCTTCAACTTCTATATTTGATTCAACAATATTTTTAATACCGTTTTGCATAAATTTTTTAGATTCTGCCGAAATTACTTTTCCTTCCTCAATACTAATGTATTTATTTGGTCCCAATCCAACACTTCCTTTTACTGATAACATTGGATAAAAGTCACTTATTGTAAGATCATTTACTATTTTTTGGAGCTCATTCTTTGATAATGTTGCTTTTATTATATATTTATCAAATGTTGGATTGTCGGAAACTTTTTGTACTGATAAAATGTTTCTAATATCGTATTGATTTATAAAATCATCTAGATCTTTTTTAAACCCACTAAAAACTATTGGCAAACTGGTATCTTTGTGTTCAATCATGTTTAACTGCATTTGTTTTACATTAATTTCATCTTCAGCTCTGAGAATTTTATGTTTTTCATTTGATACATCCAATAATTCATAACATTTTCCATCAATATCTACATTCACATGTTTTTCAGGATAGTAACTGAATGCAAGGAAAAAACCTGCTGTTCCGACTGCTAATAATGCGACTATGCCAGGAAATGCAAGTTTATATAAACTTAAAGCCATTTCTTGTATTCATCCTTACCTTTTAATTGTAATCTACGTAATATCGATATCTTCTTTCTACTTCTTTGTTATTTCCAGCGTTAATTGAAGAAATTCCATATCTTATACTTTTGGAAATATACTCTCTCAAGTAATCTGAATATTCATTTTCTGATGGAAAATTAGATTTTATCAAATCTTCAAATTTCTTTATAAATTCAACAACCTTTGCATGATATTCTTCTTGTGTGGGTTTGCTATTATTATTTACTTTAAACCATATAGTAGCTGATGGTGCAGCATATGTTTTGGCAACATCTTCTAATACTCTATCTAGTTCAAAGAAATCTATATTTTTTAATTGATTCATAACTATATTACGTCATTTGTAATAATATTCTCTGCGGAAGAATTTTTTGTATTTATTTTCCACTTTGGAAAATAGGTATTTGTTTTATCTAAGACTTTGATAATTATGTGTAAGAATTATAATGATTGTTTTCCTAAATGGAAATAAATAAAAATGAATTTGACGTATCTAGCTTATTGCTTGATGAAATAGATAAATCTATTCTAGTACATTTAGGAAAAAATGCACGTATTTCATCATATGATATTGCTAAACACCTTAATGATTTAGGTTATGATATAACCGATAGAACTATAAGAAATAGATTAAAAAGATTAGAAACATCGAATGTAATTTTAGGCTATTCATCAATTTTAAATCCTGAGATTATACATGATAAAATAAATCGAACTGTGTTACTTAAATTCAAATATTCATTAAATACTTCCTCATTAATAAAAAGACTTGAAAAATATTGTGAAGAATCGCAATTCTGTATATATGCAGCTAAAACTACCGGTGATTTTGATTGGGTATGTCATTTTGTATTTGACTCAGTTGACCAATCTGAACTAGAAAGTAATAATTTTATGAACAGGTTTATTGAACTTATACAAGATTATCGCTCTTATGAATCAAAAATTATAAAATCTATGTCATATACTATATTCGATGATTATGAAATCAGAGAAAAAAAATGTCAAGTTTATAAAATCTTAAATTTACTTAGAAAATATGATAATCTAAATGATAAACTTCAATTTATTGTAGAAAGTATAGTAAAATATTTTGATGCAAAGTTTGCAAGACTATGGATATTAGATAAAGAACAAAAAAATCTTGTATTAAAATTCAGTGCTGGGAAATACACGAATATTAATGGAGAATTTGCTATTGTATCTATTGATGAGAATAAGATTGGACCAATTGTAAAAACAAAAAAACCTACTATTACAAATGATATTGTAAATGATAAGCGAATAAGATATCCTGATTGGGCAAAGCAAGAAAAATTGCAATCATTTGCAGGATTTCCACTTACACATAAGGATAGAGGTATTGGTGTAATAGCTATGTTTAGTACTAAAAAACTTCAAGCCTCTGATTTTGAGATTCTTGATATATTTTCAAATCATGTTTCAAAAGAGCTTTCAGAGGTATTTGATACCATAGAATTCTTTAACTTGAAATAATATAAAATGTAGTCACTAAAAAAATGATGCAAACTATTAGTATTGTTAAGAATTTAATAAACCACCATTCATTCAAACAAATAAAGATTATGACAAAAGTTAAATTATATCAATAGATTTATCATGATTTGATTTAATCTCATGGAAAAAAGTAATAATTATAATAATCATAATGAAACTGTTTATAATATTATATCAAACTTCATAAAGCAAGAAATTGAAAAAAGAGAAGCTCAAGGAGTAGTAATTGGTATGAGTGGAGGAATAGATTCCTCTTTAACCGCAGTATTGGCGGTTAAAGCATTAGGGAACCAACAAGTATTTGGATTAATACTTCCAGATTCATCTCTAACTCCAAAAACTGATACTAAAGATGCCATTGATTTAGTCAAATCCTTAAAAATCAAATACAAAGTAATAGAATTAAACAAGATAAAGAAACAGATAGTAACTAGTCTTCCTAAAAATAAAATGGCAAGAGCAAACCTTTTAGTTCGATTAAGAATGTCTTTACTATATTATTATGCAACCGCAATGAATCTATTGGTGTTAGGAACAGGTGATAAAAGTGAAATAATGTTGGGCTATTTTACTAAATATGGAGACGGAGGAGCAGACCTTTTCCCTATTGCTGATCTTTATAAAACTGAGGTAAGATCTCTCGCTCAATATTTAGGAATTCCTGTCAAAATAATAGATAAGAAGAGTAGCGCTCGCTTATGGAAAGGTCAAACTGCAGAGGGAGAAATAGGTATGAAATATGAAGAAATAGATAAAATACTGTTACATATAGAACATAATAATATCAATGGTTTTTCCAAGCATACAAAACTAAATGAAAATAATATCTCTAAAGTAAAATCTCTGCTTGAAAAGAATGAACATAAACAAAATATGCCTCCAATTTGTAAATTAAAATAATACTTTACATTGCATTATATAGTCTATACTATGTAGCAAGATACCGCCTTAATCAAGGGTAAAATTAATAATAAATTAACAAACTACATGATTTCTTAATCTAATTGAAAAATGTTTAAGATTGAATATGGACAATTAAAAATATATCGAATCTTTATAATAGGAATCAAATTTTAAGAAAAATGCAAAAAATAGGAATTATAAATATTATTGATAGTGATAAAATAAATTCAAATTAACTATTGCTCTTTAAACTGAGATTAATTTTGTTCATTATCTCAATTGCTTTTTTAACACTTTTTTCTTTATCCTTTATTTCTAAAATAATATCAAAATCCAGATCAGAAACTGAGAGAATAAATTTCTCAAATTCTTTTATATCTAAAGTATAAGAATGCTTCCCTTTTCTTTGATTAAGTTGTTGATTGCTATAATCAATCATCATTATACCATCTTTATCATGATTCCATGTATTATTAGATATTTGTAAAGCACTGTTTAGAGGTAAATTATTGTCGAAACATATATGATGAAATACATCGAAAAGAATTGGTATCTCTGTAGATTTATGTATTTCAATACAATCTTTTAAATTGTAGAGATGATCATCATTTTCAATAACTAATCTTTTTTTTATATTTTCTGATAATAAAGTTTTATAATTAGAAATAAATTGTTTTCTAGATTTTTCTTTATCCCCATAAATCCCTCCAATATGTATCTGGACCTTTGCTGAATAATCAAGTCTCATTAAATTCAAAAAATCTGTGTGGTATTCAAGTTCTTTAATGCTATTATTAACAATATCTTGACTTTTAGCATTAATAAGAACAAATTGATCTGGATGCATTGATATTCTTATATTTTGCTCTTTTATTAATTGTCCAATTTTAATAAGATCCAATTTAAAGTATTCTTTCCAGTCAAATTTACAAATTGGGTGAGATGCAAAAGGAATTATATCTGAACTTATTCTAAAGAACATGAAATTATTTGCTACATTAAATTTTAAGATTTCAACAAGAGTAGCAAGATTATAATTTACACATTGAATAAATTTTTCTTCAGTATATGAGGATAGCCGAAATGTGGATATAGTTTTTTTTCCAATTGAGTGATTTATACAAGGATATCCTATTTTCATATTTTATTTAACCTCGTTAGAATTATTTTACATTATATATTGTAAATATAAAATAGTTTCAAGGATTATAAAGAGCTATGTCAATTTTTTAAATGGATTAATTAAAGTCAATGATCAGATTAATATTTATAGTGAGTAATACACACTACACTGAATTGTAATTACCTTATGGGCCCGTAGCTCAGCCAGGTAGAGTACCGGACTTTTAACTATAATGGAAGAAATCCGGCTGTCTCGGGTTCAACTCCCGACGGGCCCG
>JANWKP010000184.1 GCA_025451315.1 Nitrososphaerales archaeon
GATAGTGTTTTACTAAAGAATGATCTTGATAACAAGAATTTTAATTCATCCTCTTTTCTGCCTTTATGGCACAAACTCAAATTCACAATGGCAATAGACATATTCTCCATTTTTAATGAAGGAATTGATTATAGAGTAGATTTGAGTGGAGAAATGGCCAATAACTCTACCAACGGTCAATGGAAAAAAGAAGTATATGAAATATCCGCAGCTGGCACAAATAAAATAATATCTAATGAAACCTATGATGGATTTCCCTATGAGGACAAGAATTTTGTAGAGTTTAATATTGATTTAAAATCTATTAGCAATCCCCAAAAATACAGATTATTATTTTATATAACTGATCTGTATGTTAAAGATGGTAAATTATGTAGGATGGTAGATTCAGCAAATTGGGCGCCCTCTCCTCCACCAGAATTTAACATTATTGTGTCACCAAACTCGATCTTTATGAGGCCAGGCGAGGACAAGGATGTAGCAGTAACGATAAGTGGAAATACCGAAGTGCAATCAAAGGGTAGATTGAGTGTTAACAATACCGATAAAAAGGACGCAGATGTAATGTTTCTATCAAATGAAACAGTAATTTCCTCGTTTGCAAATGGTTCTTCAATTCTACATATTGGAATCCCAAATTCAGAAACGAACAAATCAAAACATTTAATCATTCCAATAGATGCAAACATATCTTTACCAACAGCTATAATTAATAAAAATGGCGAGACCTTTTATAATAATAAGAGTATCAGTCTTTTAAGACATTCCAATTTAGTTCTTACAGTATTGCCATCCTTCACATCGATGGAAAGGCTCAATCAATTTACAGAAACGCTAAAACCAATTGGCGAACTATGGTATATTTTTGCCCCTATTGCAACAGCAGTAATCACATCAGGATTATATCTTTATAGAAAAAGAAACAGTGAGAATAAAGAAAAAAGAGGAAATAGAAAAATTAATGAATTTTAAGATGAATCAGTTAATGTTATATAGTCACACCTAGATATTCTTGCAAATTTGGAAGGACCAAAAGAAAGCTATATGGATTGATATGATGGTTATGCTTTGGAACGGAGTGAAACGATTTTACAAATACTTTACGGTTTACTTTTTTCGAGGCCGCCTTTTCTTGTCATTATGAACTAAATGGATAGTCAGACAATGATCCAATCTACTGGAGGTATTTCTAGATTAGAGGTTTCGTTCTCCCCTTTCGAAACCACCGCCATTTACCTCGGCGGGCGGTTTGGATCTTGGTAATGGCCCAGGAGAGGATTTTCTCTTTATGCACAGAAAAATGATCTATATGGTTCGTGACGAATATGCATCCAAGACAGTGCCTATAATAGAGAGCTGGAAAATACTTCCGCGGCCAAATACACCTCAATTTTCTTATTCAGAGCAAGACGACGCAGCTAATCCAGGCAAAAAGGTCTTTCGTCTCAATATTTCGGACTCCGGATTCATGGTACCGCCAGCGCATCCTGGTAGTAACGGGCTAAAATTTTTGAAAAGCCCAGATTACTTTTGGTCAGTTATGGCACGAGTCGAAAGTTTATTCACCAGTCAACGTCACCTTAGCGGCCTTTCACTTGGCGCGTTGGGAAACCTACTAGAATTTACCATTCACAACCAGATGCATATGCGATGGTCAAGTATCTCCCGTGATCCAAAAAGCGGCCAACCAGCAAACCGAGGCGATTTTGATTTTGATGAAAAATGGGACGATCCAACGTACGACTATCTGGGTGACTTTCATTCTTCTCATGTAAACCCTATATTCTGGAGACTTCATGGCTGGCTAAACGATAGAAAAGAAGATTGGTATAATGCGCATGAGGCTGCACACTCAGGAGAAATAGAGCGATTCGATTATCAAGGGATCTCGTGGTTCAAACCAGGGAAATGGGTTCAAGTTTCAAATCCATTCTATTGGCCAGAGCATGATCATCACCACCATCAGATGGACGAAGAAGACGTTACCGTAAAGTTGAGGGTTATGGAAATTATAAAGGCCGCAGCCGACAGGAGCCAGCCTAAAGCCGATACTCTCTTAGGGCACCCGGAAGCAAAATCACGAGCTTTATGTGGGCCATTAGCCAATAATTTAAGATAATCATACTACCAATCTCGGGATTTGGACGGTCCAAACAAAGATGGGATATGATTAGGTAATCTACATACTTACTCCTACTAGTTGGTGGGTCTGACTACCTGTGACATCGAGGCTAATGTTGTCGCTTTGATCTAGCAAATTGCTTTTCTATATTTTCAGAGACTTGTACTGGGGCCTCGGAGGGCATTTTCGGGGGATTGAAAAGGATTGATGTTAACAGGCGATTTTACTTTTTGCTCATAATCTCTAATTTTTTTTGCCCAGTTTACTACTATAAACCTAAGCATGTGGGAAATAGTAGGTTGAGCTATCCAGTTTCTGTTATACCTGTCTCTAGCATATTTTTCAAGCAGAATAAAATCGTCCTTGGAGAGCGTAGTAGACACCACCTTTTCCAACTTCTTACCCTGCACTTTTCGGGGCACTAGGTATAATTAACTTATGTAACTATTAAACTTTGAATAGTTTGTATGTTATATCTATTAACATATTCTACTTGACCCATTTAACGAACTCTTTGGGTCATAAAATTGAAACAGTCGAACTTCTCGTTATATGGGCAAGTGTGGAATATTCCATATTTTCTGTATTGTCTTAATTCTTGCCTTATTTTCCTGAGATATTTTGTGGACTATGTTGTGGATAGTCATGAGTTCACGCTAGAAAATTAAAGATGCCTAACTGCAAAGCGTCAAAAATAGAAACCTTAAAATTAGTAAAAAAATAATATGACGTTAAGCCATCGAGAGTGTAACAAATTATGCACAATAATTTCAGAAAATACCTTCGGCCTTCGGTTTACTACAGTTCACGTTCCGGGCTGCAAAAGCGATGGCACAGGGCAGTCAAATCTCACTCTCCTTTTGGTCCCAGCAATCCTAATGCATTTTCGCGCTACATAAGAAACGAAAGCACTATGGGCCACATAGAACGAAAGTCTTTCAAATTGCCTTGTGGAAAGACACTTGCTCAATCATGGGGAGCATTACGAAAAGCCTGGCTTGGTTTCAAAATCGCCCACAGTAACGACGACTATTTTAAAATGAGAGAGTATGCACACATTATTAGAAAATTACAGCTCCAGATGGGTATTCAAGTGACCATTTTCGATGAAAGCATACTTAATGAGCAAGAGGATATCGACCCGGTTGTTCAATACCTGGGGTCTGAAAGTGAATGCAAACAAGAAAATCAAGATTACCCGGAAAATGATCCTACATCCGAACTTGATGGGGATATAATTATGCATACGCCAATACCGGATCCTCGCCATGAAATATTCTTACGTAGATTAGAGAAGTCGTGTCCATACCAAACTAAACCACCTGCAACGGTTGTTCAGAAGCACGTCATTGATTATAGCAAGTCATGTCAATTAGATCGTCAAAGTCCAGATGAACAGACTGCGAAACAAGCCGAGAAGGGTACCATATATTATGATCGCTCTTGTAATAAAAGTCCAAAACTTAAATACCGAGAATCGTCAGGTCCGGGCGATTCTACACAGGAGAAAATTGACTCTAAGGATAGCTTTGAACCAGGAATTTTAGGACGGACATCTCGCAGAAAAAAGTCTTGTTGGTACAAAGCTAAAGAGCCCAAAAGTTGCTACTATAAAGCCGATAGTGATAGAGGCTAGACGATATTCATTTTGCCACAAAAACCATTAAGATCGGGCCATAAAGTCTGACTGTAGTATAAGTTTAAAATTAAGCCGCCACCATATTCCTCACCATTTTCTGCAGGTTTATATAATGAAAGTCTTCAATCAAGAAGGAGATTAATTTTCCAACTATGCACTATAAATTGACAGTCACATGACATAGTACAAGGACTTTAAGATGGTTGATCTTTTAAGCAAAGAGAAGACAATGGCAGATAAAGGTGGAAACGATGTCAACTTGACCACACTAAGATGGCAATTTAGACCGAAAATTATGGCTTCTATAATCGGAAGTGATTTGATGTAATACCGCTTCAAGTAAGGCTAGCAGTTCAATAAATGGACTTGATAGAATTGTAGTAAAACTACCTTAGCTCTAAACATTCTTATATTTATATATTTATAGGGTCGAGTCAATTTGGAATAAACAGTGGAATGATTTTATTTGCCACCTCGGCTATGGAATTTATTGTGGGAAGTACTTTATCTATTCCGTTCCAAAAACTTTTCAATCGCTCTTTATCCGGGTGTGGGTTACTCAATTCTTCTGTAAAACTATTAAACAAGATACTCGCCGTGGGATCTTTTGATTTTTCGATCTCGTTGGCCACCCTTAATAAGGCATTTCCAGTGGCTTCATCAAATTCATCCGTTACTTTATTGAATGCATTTTGAACATTTGATTTATTTATAATGGTAGAATTGTTAATGTTTTCAAAGTTATCTCCCATTACTTTTCTTCCCTCAACAAAATCCCCCATGACATAAATAATATTCGGAGGAAAAATTTGAGTCGCTTTATTAGGTATATTGTATGCATCTTCGATTTCTTTAATTCCCTTGTGAGTTATTGCCACTTTACCTGCTATAAAACCACCAAATGCCTTTGATTTAACAAGACCTTCCCCTTCTAAATATTCCACGATGTTCATGACATAATTCAGGTCAAGGTTAAGAAATTTACCTATCACAAACATATTAACAGGTAGATTTTCCCTACCGTTTATCACCTTATAAAGCATATTAAGAAATAGAAATCTCTTTTTTTCCTTTTCATCTATGTTTGGCATAATTTAATACCTATCTTTTCATAATCCTGAATATATAACGTTATAAATCATATTGATATTCACTTGCTAAGGTGTTTATCTGCCCTAAATTTGCAGTGCCTTTTTAGATCCAAGCGCTAGGATATGATCTTGTTACGAACGTTATTAGTGATTTGATTAATTGATTATTTTCGTCAGCCGGTGGAATAGAACAGAAACGGCAACTATTCTTTATCATTCTATTTGTAAGCTTCTCTATTACTAAAATGGTAATTGCATAGTTAATTGTAATTGTTTCCTATCGAGTAGCTAATTTTGATTATTTAATTCTCAAATTATGGCAGACAAACCTAAATAAATTACTAAAACAGAGCAGTATACTTTCAAGGATTGTTAATTCTTATCATAGTCTGTCTTAAGGGATACGAAAATTCGGTAGCATCTAATGGCAATATTCCACATTTCCAGTATAAGTTTTTATATTTTCAAATTTATTTATCAACATTGTCCAATACTGACGAAATATCAGAGAATATGTTAAAACATTACGTGGAATTGGCAGATGAAGAAGCATTCGTTAAGGATTATCATGTTGCTACTATAAAGGATCCAGATTATGGTGAGGCGCATTTATCAGTAACAAGCAAGAGGATGATAATGTATGCATGGACAAAGGATACTATACAAATAAACAGTGCAGATATTGCAGATGTTCGGGGAATCGATATTTCGTGGTCTAAACGCAAAAGGACATCTCTTGGTATAGCTCTTATGGTAATAGGTAGCATTTTAACTATACCCGTTATCGCTTATGTATTATTGAATCCATTTGTAATAATAGGACTAATTATTTCTGTACCATTATTAGCAATTGGACTCTACTATATAGTCACAATCCGTCACTCATTTGTAGTGATTATAAACATAAAAGCAGCTACTGGTGCTTTGACCTTTTACAGTTATTCAAAGGATGCCGTACAGAGAGGTATTGATCCCGATAAACTTGAATTAAATGCGGTACCTGTTCCAGAGGCAAAAATCATGGCTCAAGAACTCGGGGCCTTGATACTAAACATGCAGGAGGAATAAGGAAGAGTGACCAAGAATAATAATGATGATGAAAAAGAGAATATCGATACAGACAATAATAAATTGATTACAGATTTAATAAAATTAGCAGATGACGAAACAATTGTTAAGGACTATTTTGTAGCCAGTACAGAAAAGCAAAATTATGGTGAGCTACACTATGTAGTAACAAATAAGAGAGTGATAATGTATGTATGGACCGATAATACAATACAAGTAAAAAGTGTAAAAATCATTGATATTGTTAGTACAGCAGTTTATAAGACGAAATATTCATTTAAAATTATTATAAATATAAAAGCAGCCACAGGTGCCTTGGCTTTCAACAGCTCACCGAGAGGCTTTTTAGAGAGATGGTTGGAGCCAGAAGAGTTAGATTTAAAAGTAAATTCTGGACCTGATTTAGGTATGATGGCCAAAGAACTCGGGGCCTTGATACTAAACATGAGAACTAAGTTATGATTCAAGTCCTAGAGATTTGCCTTTATTTCCTGTAGATTAACGGAATTATTATATCTTCTAAATTAGCCAGACAACTAAAAGAATCTCATCTAAAATTTCTTGCTAATTATTATTCTACCTGATATTAATATTGTAAATCAGAAATATTGTACTGCGACAGAAGTTGTCAAGGAAATTCCTAATGGGAATAGAAATCATAATGTGTATGCATTCATCTTTATCCCAGTCGATTCTATTTCCCGATATCAAAATTGGGTTCCAGTATTTACCGAAACGGGTGAAATATCAATCTCCATAAATTTTATGTCTTGATGATTATAACGTTATAAATTTTGTATCAGATTCGGCGTTATCCCCCAATGAAGTCTTTTTCGATAATAGAATTCAGATTACCATGGGCCAGAACCACTTACTAACTTTCTGTGTTTTGAGATGCGAAACTAAATCTTCGATCAATTCAAACATTGTTCCCTACGATCGACAATTAGAAATGTTGTTTGTAATTCTTTTTGTTTAAAAATAACTTGGGATGATGACTGGACAATTATCTTTCGAAGTATTAGCCAAAGCATAGAAGTTGTCCCTATTGTTTTGAACATCCTGTATTTATAATTACTTAACTGAACAACCGCCTTTCCTTGTCACTTCTGGCATAGAACTCATCGCTGGAAGAGCTATTTCCATTCCCTACCACAGTTTTCTTAGCTTGCATTTATTTGGTTCTGATGTACCTAGTTCTTCCATAAACTTATTGAGCAAGTCTTCTGCCTCGTCACTATTCGATTTTTCGACCGACTCATCCATCTTTACCAATGATTTCGTTGTTTCGTCGTCACGTTCTGTTTGTATCTTATTCTCGACCTTTGATCTATCTACTATAATTGCATACTCAAATTTTGAAACATATCACCATAAATCTCTAAAATTATTACTTAACTTAAAATTATTGGTGTACTGTGGTATTCTTTACAAATGTTCTGGGTTCTATATTTGTTAAATGAATAATGGCACAATCTTAGCCACCGCCTCTGCTACGGTGTTTATCGTAGGAAGCGCCTTTTCGACTCCAGACCAAAAACTTTTGAGGCGAGATTTATCTGGTGTCGGTTTGTTCAACTCCTCTGTGAAGTTAGTAAACAACGCGCCAGCAGCAGGATCTCCTGATTTTTCGATAAACTCAGCTATCTTTACTAAAGCTTTGCTTGTGTCCTCGTCATGTTCCTTTTTCACTCTATTGAACGCATTCTCAACGATCGATTTATTTAGTATAGTTGAATTTTGAATATTTTGAAATACATCGCTCATGAATTTTGCATAGAGTCGTATCTTATAAGTATTTTAAAGACAACCAAGTCTTTGCCTATTAATTATGGTTTAACCTAAATTCTTCTGTATGTATCATTGTTGTTGTAGAGTTGTAGATAAGGTTTGAACTGCTATTCTCTCAAAAATAGGATGGGCAAATAAGCATTCAAAAAAAAAGAGAATATTAATATTCCCAATCTTGATGTTCTCCACGAAAACATATCTATCAACTCAGACAACACCCAAATGACACCGCCTTAATGAACTTATGCTATTCATAATTTGGTTAGACGAGCTCACGATTGAATGAAAGGAAAAGCGAAAAGATTAAGGCGACTTAAATTAGCACATGATTCAAGGATTGTCTTTGCCAGTGGATATCCCGTGGAGAAATCTTTGTTCCATCCAAGATATGATGCAATTTAAGGCATGCGATTCTAAATTCCCGCCACGATGGAGAACATCTATGAGCCCCCTGAAGAACAGCGATGCAAGCTATGAATATTATGAATATTAAAATTTCATATGCCATCACTTGATATCGGGCGAGAACGGAAATCCGATTAGGTCCAGGAAAACCAAATAATGCATGGCACTCAACGGATCCAATAGATTTACTGAATATGACTGAAGTTACTTATTACCCGTGCTATTGCAGGTAACTGTAACTCTAGGACCAAGCGAAGATACCGAACCAGTGTTTCCTGATGATTATCCGTATTTTCAGATTTTAAAAAATGATCTTCTGATTTTAAGAAATGTTAATTATTTGAGTTAGTATAGGAACAGGCAAAGTCATGTCTGGTACTCAGGAAAATGGCACTTTAAATACACAGTCTGAAGCCCAGAGTGTAGTTAGTGCTAATTATATCACAAACTAATCCTTATAGAGATGCAAAACGTACAAAGCCGGATTAGGATTTTGGATTAAGTAATAATTCTATCAACTGAGTCGAGCTCTCTTCGTCGTTTTTTTGACTTCGTTTTTTCAAACATCCTGCTCCTGTTTAAGTTACTTTCACTTGTGCTTGGCTCATTGCAAAAGGCTTAATATTGCTCTATGGCATGGGGCCTCCTGGAGTTTTCAAATATAGTGTCATTGAAGCAACGTTACTGAATATCATACAGAACAGTGCAACATTACTCACGATCTTATCTAAAGATTTTACGATTTCTGGATAAACCGAGTAACTAACCAATGTTCTACTGCTAGACGCATCGTTTGAATTGCATTTGAACTTAACCCGAATAGACTAATCTGAATCAGTTAAATTAACAGGACCTCCAGGAGCTACAACGATAGTTGGAAACGAAGATCTTTCCTCGTTATTACTTATATTTTTAGGACTGCTAAACGTTTTACCACTATCATTACTAAATGAATATAAAATATCACTGTTGCTTGTAGTATTTGTTTGTATATTATCCTGCCATACAACATAGGTATTATTGCCCGCTGCAGCAATTGATGGATTTTCTGATGCTTCTGTTTGATTACTGCTTATAATGTCGGGACTGCTAAACGTTTTACCACTATCATTACTAAATGAGAAGAAGATCTCACGGAAAGGAGGATAATTATCTAACATCCAGCTAGCATATACGTTATTACCCGCTGCAGCAATTGCTGGGTACTTGTCTTGAATTCCGTTGTCGTTACTTATATTTTTAGGACTGCTAAACGTTTTACCACTATCATTACTAAATGAGAATAAGATTTCATAATTTTGTGGGACAACAAAATTAGGCGGGGCCGTCCAGTCCATTGCTTCATTCCAGCTAGCATAAACGTTATTGCCAGTTGCAGCAATTGACGGGCTTTGAGAATTTACATTATTATCGTCGCCTATATTTTTAGGACTGCTAAACGTTTTACCCCCATCTGAGCTAATGGAGAAAAAAATTCCTGAATTTAATAAAATAGGATTTTTATTTTTACTAACAATATCATCTCTCCATACTACGTAGGTATTATTACCAGAGGTAGTAACTACGGGATCCCCAGAAGTTCC
>JANWKP010000185.1 GCA_025451315.1 Nitrososphaerales archaeon
ATATATGATGAAGATGTTCTATTTCTTGTACTGGACATACTGGAAATAGGCCATCTTTAAGCTATAGATTTATCGTTAAGTTAACAGAGCCTGTCCACTTGATATAAAGTTTTTATTGATTGTCATAATACAGTACATACTATAACTATATTTTAAGCTTTTGCATTACAACACCAATTATTTACATTATACTATAAAATTCAGATATTAGATGAAGTTAATGGTAAGATATCATCAGGCACACTTATTGTGCTCTCCAAATGTGAATGAACTTGATATTATTAGTGACTATTTCATGATATACCTTTTAAATGGTAATCCGTAGGAATAGAATAAACATTAGATAAGTAAAACTGAACAAAATAGTTGGATTAAAAATTTAATGATCTACTTTACAGTAAAATTATGCAACTCCTTTTTTATGATCGATATTATTTAGAATACATTCAAATTAATTTTTTCATTCTAAACCACTGTTCAATTTACAGGAAATATTGAATACACTAATAGTTCTATGATTAATTTCATATTGTTTGAGAATTATATCCGCTAACAAAGGTATGAACATTTCACAAATTATCATCACGATCTTATTTTTCAAAACTAAAACTATATCCCATTTCGTATTTAGTCAAAACAGTATAATATTTATGGTTAACACGTTTAATGAATTATTGAAAGCAAAAATCTAAGTGTTAAAGATCACTTGCACTAAGACTACATTGTCTTTATAACTTTTGTTTTGTTTGTAGCCATACTTGGTCTCTCACAACAGATCCAATCGGTTTTTGATTCAGCAGCAGCTATAAATACAATTTGTGACGATAGAGTATTACGGTCAAGATCACCTAGTCCTGCGCATCCCGCTAATCTTGTTCATGGGTACAGAAAAAATTCAAGTATTTGATCAATGTGGAAATCATGACTTTTACAATATAATATTGTATTTTACTGAGTATCTTTCAAATCATTTTAGTTTTTTCGTTAATTATTATGCGTGGGGAGCTGCAGAAGAACATGCTAAAGATCTAGACTACATCGTTTAATGTCCAAAATATGATATGGGACAGGAGAAAGCAAATACTATAACTCATAGTATAGAGGGACGCGATGCAAGAGTCTATTTGACTCATACCATTACTTTTGATGTCGCGAACTTAATAATGTTAGGAACACCCAATGTTGGTGGTCTCTATGCAGATTCTAATTTCTTTGATAAATTTATACCAGTTGTTTTGGATGTAACGAGTAACGCAGCGGCCGTACATTAACATGAAAACACAAATACTATTTACTATAGATTAGCTGGGGTCTGTTCAACTTGGTTCATATTGGTCAGTTCCAGATGTTAGCTTGGTAATACATACTAGTGTGCACTCGGAATCATATTATCATAGATTGCCTGATTCGCCCAATTGCCAATTGTTCTTATTAGGAGGATATGTATATTAAATATTCCATATCATACTTGCTAGCAGATGACAAAAACCTTAATTTGTGTCGGAAACGATCAACCAAGCTGTAGTAAACCATTTGATCCATATTTGATCTAAATATTTAGATATTTAGATATGTTATTTGAAGAGTTCACACATTAAACAAAACTTGAGGATATCGTAAGATGGAGGGATAGATAATAACCTGGACCTAAATGACCTTGGCACCTCGAGTCAACGCAAAAGTGAGGATTATTCTAAACATGTAAAGAAATACATACTACAATCGAAATTGTAAATATATGGGTTTATTAAACATTTTTCAACTATATCTATCATAATCGTTATATATGAGCCATATATTTTATGATTATGACAAGACAGAGAGAATTGTATAAAGGAATAGAAATTATAATAGAGACAGATGAAATGGACAAACCGGAAGCGTCAGGGAGTCATGGACATGGTGGAGGAGGTCATCACCATGTGGGATCAGAGTTAACGATTGATGGTGAAAAAATTCATGTAATGAAAACAAAAGACAAACTTTACGGGTCACACTACTTACCTTATACTGCCTATCCTTCCATATCAGACCTAGCAAAAAATATTATTGATATAATTCCACATTTTAGACACAAAACAAAGACAGATCAAAATAGGAGGTCAGAATAAAAATGTCTGATGAAATTTTTGTTAGAAAAAATGTGAGGAAAATATTAAAAGATGAAAAGGAGAAATCCGAACTTATCAAAGCTTTCATCAGATTGAAGGAAACTGGAAAGTACGATAGGTATGTTATATGGCATGCGCAGACTATGGGAACAATGGTGCAGATCACTGGTGAAGATACAAGACGCAATGCCGCTCACTGGGGACCAATATTTTTGCCATGGCATAGAGAATTTCTCCATAAGTTTGAACTTGACTTAGGAGTTGCATTGCCCTACTGGGATTGGACAGAAGACGTCCTGAATCCAATGGCGTCACCGATTTGGAGAGACGATTTTATGGGAGGAAACGGAAACCCTGCCAATGATTATGTCGTTTTCAAAGGACCTTTTGGATCTGAACAATTAAAATGGCCAACAATAGAAGCTAATGACTATGGAAATCCTGTAGGAAATACAGAATTAAACGCTAATCCAAATATTCCTCTGTCTGATTATACAAATGGATCTCTTACTCGCTTCTTTACCCTCTGCTATTTAGAACCGAGATGTGCAGGTACAGGCGGTGTAAATCCGGGGTTACCAAAATCTATAGATGTAGACAACGCATTAGCTACGTCTCCATACGATAGTAGTCCGTGGGATGATAGCAGTTCTCAAAGCCAAAGTTTTCGTATGCGGCTTGAGAATAGACCACATGGAGGAGTTCATATTTGGGTAGGTGGACATATGTTAACCAACACGTCACCCAATGATCCATTATTTTTCTTGCATCATTCTAACATAGATCGTATATGGGTTGAATGGCAAAACGATATATCCAGAAGAACAGAACCTCAAAAATGGTATCCTCCTCATGGGACGATTACTTTTCCAGATGGTAGCATTATACATGGACATAATAGAAACGACCACATGACACCTTGGGGCACCAATGGAAATAATATTGAGATGGTTCTAAACCATCATAACTTAAAGTATAAGTATGAATGATCATACTTTTTTTTTAGTTGGAAATTTTGATACTTAAACTGACTATAAATCTGAAACAATAGAATTTGTGTGGTAACCAAATAAGACAGATATAATAAGGATTTATATTTCTGTTTTTGATTTCATTCAAATGGACGACAAAAACAAAACCAAAATAGATGAATTTCTATGAATTTGATAGACAGTATTCCTTGAATATAAGTATAGAAAATTGAAGATAATTTAATCTCTATCTAATAAAAAATAATCTTTTCTAAAATTCTCTTTGTATGGCTTCAACCAAATAGTTAGTTCCTTCTCCTATCAAATTGCTAAATGGTGCTAATGGCGTAAACAGCGCTACAGTCTCAGCAGTTTTAGATAATACTTTGAGCACATCTTTTGCTATTCTAAAAAGCTTTGACTTTATTTTTGACTTTTTTACTTCACCAATTGATTGATTAAGCTGTTTTTATTCTAAGTAAAAACATATTTTGTGATAGAGATCCTTTTTCTTTGTATCTAAGTACCACGTCTTTCTCATCTTTTCTTCCTTACCTGTCGCTTCAAATACTAGGTGTTGTTCTTTAACAAGGTTATTTATGATACAGACAAGTTTATCTCTCCCTTTCTAATTGTCTTTAAAAACACTTGGTCTGAGTATTATTTTGTATTCTCGAGAATCTAGGGATAGTTTGTTACTATTCGTATATCTTCAGAAATTGATCCTAGGCAAATGTTAATTAAGTTTTTGGTGAAATTGGTAAGTTATAACACAGAAACTTTTATGATTGTAGAGTTTAGTGTTGGATTTTGTGTATCCCTTTGTATTGAAGAACTAATTACCACAAAGAACTTAATCCCAGCAGGTCTGATCCTTTTAAACAATTAACCGTAGCCAAAAATTGTGTATAAGAAGAGATAATATAGTGAAACTCAAACCACCGATTTGTACGGTTAACAATATAAATTCGACCCGGTTCAGACCGAAACCTTCAATATCAGAATAACTAATTTGGAAATTTGGAGTCGTAATATATCTATTACTAAACCCACCGGGCCAATCCCCCGATTGAATGAATGTGCTTTTGCGAATATCATCTTTAAATTAAGCTCTTCTGAACCTGCCTAAAGCAATCTTTCATCAACAATAAAATCTGAAATATTCTTTCTTCTTGATAAAATCTTAGTGGATTGTACTTTTTAACCCAGTTCCAGATCGCAGCATGACTTTTGTAGATAGAATGTAGAATGGACAATGCCTCAGTAGTGTTTCTAAGAGACAATGCAAGAGGCACAAATACAAACTAATAATATACATGCGTTGAAGGTGTTATGTTTCTTTACTGAAAATATTGAAATAGAATATTTTTAAAATATATCATTTTCATAAGTTCACATAGCTGTAGAGTATCAAAACCATATTTATTCATAGGTTATTCACACTCTATCTTATATTGAGATAATTTTTGAACACGAATTTTTTAATTTCCCGCCCAGTCCATCGCTTTTAGTTCGAAAGGATTCGCTTCCAAACCGTAGTCAATTTGTTAAGCATAATGAGAATAAAACCATTTTCAATCAAGTAGTCTACCTATCATTAAAAATTTTCTTATATTTCAGAATAGATATTACTTTTAAATTACGACCTATGGAGGTTTAATCGACTTTGTACAAATAATTTGACGGTTATTTGACAAATTTGACCAAACTTTGGATTCAGAATTAGTACTACTAATTTATGGAGGTTTGGTGATGGAAATTGAACTATATTAATCGGTTTTAATAACACAAGAGGTGTATCGCGGCCTTTGTCACTAATATCCGTTGTATCTTTTTCAGTCTTGATTCATTCAATAGCAGGAACGTTCTGAGGAATCAAATTATTTTGTGATTTACCACACGTCAATTCCTCCTCTGTAAAGCGGCTAAGAGTCTGTATGATCTCTTCTGTTATTCATCTAACACTAAGACTAATTACAGCTAAGGCATGAGTCGAATTCGGGCCATTGATCCGAGTGAAGAAAATAACCGATTGCTTCAAGAATACGACTTTAATTGTAATTATACATCCTTTTACTCAAAGAAAGGAGTTATTTAGTTCTATCTTATCTAGACAATGTATGTTATTGTTATTCATCACCAATATCTTTAAATATCTACGACGATATAATATGGATAAGATGTCCTTAAAAAGCAAGCTCATGAATATAATGACAAGCCATCCAAAACTTTCAATTATGGGAATGGGACTAGCAATTACATTTGTTATTGGAATGACAATAACAATGTTAGATAATCAGGCACTAGCTCATGTACCCATGTGTAAACCATATCCCCCAAAATGCTGGTAAAGTCACCTATCATTTTTTTCAAATAACGACGGCAAAATTGGTCCTCCACCGTAGAGATTAAGTTCCTTGTGGGAGTATGATTCCATAACACTAAGGGATACCCAAGACCCAACCCCACACTTTACATTCATAAAAATTTGAGTGCGTTAAGTTACTAATCTTGCCTAAAACTTAATTAACATTTGACTAGAATCAATCTATGAAGATATACGAATAATAATAAACTATCACTAGATTCTCGAGAATACAAAATAATACTCAGACCGAGTGTTTTTAAAGATAATGAGAAAGGCAAAGACAGACTTGTCTGTATCATAAATAACCTTGTTAAAGGACAACACGCAGTATTTGAAGCAACATTGCAGGAAGAAAAGGTAAGAAAGACGTGGTACTTGGACACAAAGAAAAAGGATCTCTATTATAAAAACATGTTTTTACTTAGGATAAGAGAGGAATTCGATGAAAAAAGCAATAATGTAAAAGGCTATGACATTACCTTTAAAAATAGACATCCTGACCGACTTTTGGCAGTTTCATATGATGTTTCAAATCCTACTGAAAATTCCAATCCAGACTCTCCAAAAAGAGAAAGAAAATTTGAGGAGGATATAATAACACCTTTTATTAGTAAATTTTCAACCTCAGTTAAACTTGATTATAAGAGGTTACCAACGTTAGATAAATATCAAGACTTGGAATTAATGTTTCCTAATCTAAACCTGGATATTCCTCCAGAGAAAAAATTGTTAGTAGTGAATGGATTTGTTGCTCACGAAACCTCTTATACACTGGGTAATCTAAAATTTAGTGATGAAAGTGAGGTCAGGCTTCAATATAGTTTATGGTATGAATCAAAGAAGAGAAAATCTCCTGTAATTGCAGAATTTGATATAGATGTTAATGCCGATGAATCAGGAAAATCCAATAAAACACTATTGGAAGGATTTTCTATTTCTCTTTTGAATCAAGTTTATGAATTTTATCATGCCTTACAAAAGGAAGACATTGTCCAGTCTAAAGAGAAAGGGAAGACACAGTCTAGTTCGCCTAAAACAAAAACACAGTATGCATATGACTACAAAAAGTAATGAATTAAACAATTCAGTTTTATGGATGTAGTCAAAGCAATTCAAAACTAGATTTGAACTACATCTAAAAAGACTGTAAATTATTAGAGAACAGTTCTCATCCGTGGGGATACGGTTCAAGGTTGAATACAATCTATGGTCGACAAAGTTGACAGATGAATATGGAATGACATACTATCCATCAATCACAATGTTGATAGGTAGATTTAAGCCCCAAACAATATAATAATGGAATTATTTTGAGTCTCTAATCTATATGATTCTCAATGCAAATTATTTCTTCACACCCAGCTAAATTTTATATAATTCCCAGATTTTCTATTGGAGTTAGTGTTATTGGATCGATATATCAAATTTCTATCAGTAATGATTTGAAAATCGGATTCAGTATAAATGCAAATATTGTTATTTGACATCTTCTATATTGAACATTGTGTTTGTTATTTATTACCAATTGACACTCAATCAAATAAAATAAGAAGTATATTGCAATACATTGTTGTTGGTTGCCAATAACAAAAAATTTAATAATTACCTTTAGAATATAACATTATATGACTTTAGTAAAAAATGATCTGACCCTCTCAGATGGTGAAAGAGATCTATTGATGAGATATGTTTCTTTTGAAAATGGGAATGAACCTACCTCTAGAACCGGTGAAGGCGCCCCTCAAGGTATAGTTAGATTAACAAATAAGAGGTTTTTTTATATTAGTATCAAGGAAGGCCGTTCTACGTTACCTACAAAAGGGTTAAAAATAGCCACAGACCTGACGACATCCATTTTGGACAATTTTACATTCGGATTGGTATCGATAGCTGCTGATCTTACGGAGTATGGAATCAAAAAGAGCTTTGAAAGTTTGGACAATGAACAAATGTCTAATGTGATGGATAATTTAGATAATGAGGAAAGTTTCGTTATTGGGGTTAGTCAAATTGCATATTGTCAGAGAATCGAGGAGGAACAAAATCACTTCCTTAAAGCCAAGAAATACATTAGATTAGGGATAAAAATAGATGATGGGTTGGTGTATGAGTTTTGCATCTATAATATAGATAATAGAGGAGACATGATAGTTGATCGATCTCTATATGAGGAAATCTATGGGTTGGGAAAGGAGGTATCTTGTGAATCCTGTGGTGAAGAGAATAGCCTTAGGTCTAAGTTCTGCATTTCCTGTGGTAGTGCGATCAA
>JANWKP010000186.1 GCA_025451315.1 Nitrososphaerales archaeon
CTACACAATAAACAGTAATTCCACATCACCCACCAAACTTGGTAGCATACCATCTTCCTCCTCAATCTCTCCCCCCTCTTATGGAGTCGATCCTACAACAGGTACTGTATATTTCTCTACTAAAGAAAACTTCTACTCTAACAACTGGGACATCTACACACTAAACCGTAACTCTACATCACCCACCAAACTCGAGAATACAAATATATACTCATCTGCTGAACCTGTCTTTAGAGTCGATCCTACAACCCGCACTGTTTATTTAGCGGCAAACGATGGTAGTAATGGATGGAAAAACTATGAAATATTTGATGGCTCGATTAAATCTATTAAACCATTATCTGTAATGCAAACAATTTCGGATCAACTTAAAACAAACACCAAATATAAAATGATCCCTGTTACCAACAATATTCTTATATATAACGATACCTCGATTACGTTATACAATGATACAGGGAGCTCCAAAATAGTATATGACTCCACTCAGAATAATCAAATTATAGAAAAAATAGTAATAGATGAAAATTCATCCAAGTTATATATGGTTACAAAACCAAACCTCAAATATGAACCTGATGGTGTGATATCAAAAGAATTGCCTGAGCATTATCTCTCTGTCTACAATACCACGAATATTGAACAAAGACCAATCGCAGGTCCTTTAAGCTTGAAACATATGAATAGCATAGACGATATTGCATTGGATCATGATTCAAATAAAATTTGGTTACTGGATTCAACTGTTGGATCAATAACAGCCATCGACGAGGAGACGTTTTTAATAGTAAATAAGTAGACATAAAACCAAAAATGAGTAGCTAAATTTATAATTGGCCTGCAAAAATTCGGAAGTATGGAGGATTAACATCTGATCTGAATGGAGTCGTATTAAAAAAATCAGAAAATATTATCATATCTACCGATGGGATAAGAACAAGCGCCAATAATATTATTAGAAATTTAGGACGATGGGTATTAGCCCTTTTCAAATACAAACAGATTTTATGGCTATTCATGTTACTGTCGATAATATCGATTTGAAACCTATTATTTTGCAAAAAGGAGATTTATTTATAAATTGAATGGGAGAGTATATCTATGTTATTTTCTGTGTTTTACAATAGATTTTCAAAAAGAGGTATCAACATATTTGTTGGCAAACAAATACAAATAGAAAATTTCATGGGGATATCATTTAAGTGACTCGCCTTTACAATAAATAATTATACCTGTCTTATTTTTAAAGCTAATAATAAAAAAGCAATTAATCAGTTCTTTAATCATAAATATACTGCTTATGCAATAAATTTAATATATATAACATTGATGATACAATATCAAGGTGAGAATATTTATTTCCTATTCTCGGAGCGATGCCGGTGATTTTGCTATCCAAGCCCAAAAACACCTTTCTAGTTTTAAATTCGATGTCTTTACTGACATAAATAACATAGATGTGGCAGACACCTGGAGTAAGGTAATAGAAGATAACATAACTAATTGTGATTATTTCGTAATTATAGTCACACCTGGATCACTGCAGAGCTCTTATGTTGAAAGTGAACTCCACCAAGCCCAGAAGGAAAATAAGAAAATTATTCCATGCTTTCATAAAGGAGTGAGACAAAGCGATATCAAGTGGGGACTAGAGAATATTCAAGGAATTGAATTCAATGATAAATTTGAACTAGCTAGAGACTTGTACGAGAAAATTTTGTATAAGCATGGTTCGGTTGATAAAACTACTAAAACTAACGTTAGACGGTCTTCAGAGTTGCCATCATTATTTTCATGGGGCTCTTTTGGCAACGCTGATGGACAATTTAGTAGTCCCATTGGTATTGCTGCTGATTCTTCTGGAAATATATATGTAGTAGATAACAAGAATCACCGGGTTCAAAAGTTTACAAGTAATGGAGAATTTATGACAAAATGGGGTTCAAAATCTAAGAGTGATTTTAAGAACCCAATTGCCGTGGCCGTTGATAAAACTGGCTGGGTATATGTTCTGGAATCTTATAGTAGCTTCGCTGTGCAAAAGTTCAGCAGTGATGGAATATTTGTCAAGGAGTGGCATACTATTAGAGTATTTTATGGTAATCCCGAAACTAGTTATCCTACCGGTATTGCTGCTGATTCTTCTGGAAATATATATGTAGTAGATAGTGGGCATAGTCAGATTAAAAAATACAACAGTGAGGGGAAGTCCCTTAAACAATGGGGTTCAGGAGGATCCAGAGTGGGCGAATTCAAACTTCCTACCGGTATTGCTGCTGATTCTTCTGGAAATATATATGTAGTAGATAGCAAGAATCACCGGGTTCAAAAGTTTACAAGTAATGGAGAATTTATTACGATGTGGGGCTCTTTTGGGAATCTAGGCGGAGAATTTAACTCACCACGATTTGTTGCCATTGACTCTTTTGATAATGTTTATGTAACTGACTCGGGAAATAATCGTATCGAAGAATTTGACAAGAATGGCTCTTTTATCACAGAATGGAATGGAAATTTTGGTTACCTTGAAGGTATTACCATAGGTTCAAATAATAATTTGTATTTGGTTGATCGTGTCTCCCAATGTATTCGGATGTTGACCAAATAGATATTACTAATAGGACTGGTCATAGTAGGGTCAGAACGTACCTAATAAAGGGGAAATTATCTGGTTCCGGAATACATCTCTTGAAAATGAGATATAAGGTTTGATAGTAAAGTTTAACTTTGGTAAATATAGTTTACAAAAGATTGGTTTGGTCCATTAGTCAAAAAATGATATACTCATAGAGACAACTTCTATCAAGATCGTTGTAATTAATCTCTCTTAACTTTATCTTTAATTCATACAACCTGGTCCCAAATTAATAGTATGCTAGCGACACCAACCATAGAAATGCAAATAGAAAGACTTTCCTATTTTTTAATTGATAATTAATGCACTTGATAAAGATTATACTGCCACTATTCTACGTTTACCAGGACCATAAAGGATCATTGCATCGATTTATATTAAATATACAAATAGGATAGCATATAGAATTGTCCTTGTTTCAATTCTACCAATTTGTCATGTACAAAAGATCATATTCCGATGAAGGTGTAACATTTAATGTTGTTAGAAGATTATTCGCAATACAAATGGTGTTAAGGTAGATTGATTGTTAAAGATTGCAAATAATTAACAAAACCCTTAAATAATGGTTTTACTATATATTAATCATATGACAACAAATGAAGAGAATAAAAAAAATAACGAAGCACCTGATTACAATCCGGATGAGTATGTATACAATCAAAAAAGGGGACGTATGCGTCAAATAATTGCATATGGAGTTGGAGGACTTGCTGGAACCGCAATCTTAACCATGATAAAAAGGTTAAGATGAGGAGGATATTTGAAGGGTGATCTTAAAACATATCGAAGGTAAAAATTTATTTATTCTCTTATTTTTTTTTATTATTACAATTTGTTACTACCTAATTTAATAGTCCAATTTTAGTAAAATAAATCCTATTTAATTAGGAATGTATTAATAGTTACTTCTCATATACTAAATAATTCTTAACAGTCAAATATTATGTAAATGATATTGGAATTAGTATGGTCATAAATATTTAAGGAAGCTGAAATTATGCTAGAATCATTCTTTATCTAATCTTGTTGATTAATAACATAACATAAGCAACCAATACATTTGTTTGGGACAAAGTAGCTGCCAAAAAAAAGGTAGTTATCAAAATTATCTAGATTACCTGAATTAAAAGAAATCAAGTCTTAAAAAATCGATTTGGTATATATTCAATTTATTTCTTTTATATTTACTCATTCAATCTGATCCATTCATATTTGTCCTTGTTAATAGGGTTCGCTTTTACTGTCCAAAAATCATAATCGCCTATCCTATCGCCATATACATCTAATTGTATGCCGCCACTAGCGCCATTATAGGAGGAGAACGTTTTGTTAAGGTTGTCCTTTAGTAAACTAAAGGATGTATTTGTTGAAATGTTTTCGGTCAAAGCAGCTATCCATAATGCATCGTATATATTGGCATCATTTGTATTCAAACCCATCTCAAGTGATTTCTCTAGTGATTCAAATATCTTATTTTCATTATCAATCCTAAACATTGGACTGGTAAGATTAGTCTTGCCAGCAAACTCCACAGCTGCAGAATGTTTCATAAGTCTTTCGTTTTTCGCTGTTGCTTCACTACCATACCATTTTACCTCATCTAGGACTTCATGAGATGGAGATTGTAATAAAATTGGCACCAATTCTCCAAAAGATATTACAAATATCCCTATTTTTGAGGAGTCAATATTATAGAGATTTTTTGTTTTTTCTATCTCCAAGCCTAGATCTTTGAGTTTTTGATCCCATGTAATAAAATTAATTCTATTCAGACTTCCTGCAAATTTACCTAAATGAGGATCATATGTTATTCCACTGTCAAAAATTCCACCTAGTTCTTCAAAACTTGTCTTGGTGACATTATAGAGTTCATTTCCATATTGATCATCTCGCCACAACGGTATGACCAATCGTATTCCTTCATCAAATATTTTTTTAGCAATATACTTTCCCTGATTGTTATCATTTTGCAATAATCTGAAAATATTATCTTTGATGGACAATGATGGTGCAGTGCTCGAATGACTTATTAGTATTACGTTGTGTTCGTCAATATAATCTTTTATTTTTTTTAACTCTGCACTCGTCTGTGGTCCTATTATAATTCTTATACCTTTATCGACCAGCTCTTTTGTTTTTGCTAAAGCTAGGTCAGGTTTTATTTCCGTATCTTCGATATCCAAAATAATTCTCTTGTTTAAGTTAGACATTGAAAAATTGTTATTTATCTCCTCGACCGCTCTCATTAGAACTGCCTTCTGGGTAACTCCACTCTCGTAGGATGATCCGCTTAAGCCTAATAGCACACCAATGTGGATTTCGCTAAAATTATTGGGAAGCGACAAATTTGGCATAGTGTCAGTATTGGAATTGGAACTTATCATCTCATCAAAGAATGGAAATAACAAAAGACTGGTCAACGTTATAATGGTAGCAGCGACCAATAAAATTTTTGTAGAGTTGTATTTATGACTTGCCCAATTTTTTATTTTTGAAAATACTTGATAATCTGAATTGAGAAATAGAATACTCCACAATAATCCTGCAGCAATGATTAGGTAGTGGTTAACTATCAGAAAATTTGAATACCATATTGCCTCAATAATATTTGATAAGTATATGACAGTAAACCAGCTATCAGCCATAACAAGACTTATCAGTGATATTGATTCAAGCATCCGTGGTATGGACAATTCTTTTTCTGTTTTTATGCATGCAAGCATTACTATTGCAGGTACTATTAGTATTACATTTAAAATGGGATATAATATGACTATAGAAAGCAAAACAATACCTCTTGGTGATGATAGTACTGATAAATTGATTGCAACATATGAAATATATGCTACCAATAATATGCTACAGCATACAGTTATGAAAAGAATCTTCTTATTTCTGTGCTTCTTATATAGCAACCTAAATTCAGAATAAAGTGCGTATCCAAAAAAGGGATAAGCCGATATCCATAGAAAGTCAGCATATGATGGAATTTCAGGAACTATGCCTTCTTCTTCATATTCAAACCATTGAATATTTGCACAAAGCCATAGGGCTAATCCTATTGCAATGGAAATATATATTCTAGTTTGATGATCTATTTTCTTAAATTTCAATAGTCTAATGGATACTAAAAAAAGACATAGACCTGTTGCTATAGAAGAATTAATTATTAAGATCCAATTTGTTTGGACAATTTTTTTCTCTATGGGTTCAGTTAAATATATGACTAAATTTGCTACAGTAACCGAAACGATCAACCCAACAAAAAATAACAATTTTCTATTACTCTTTTGCCTTTCAACAATCCTTTCCATAAACCTTACACCATAAATTTTGAAGAATAACCACAGATGGTTTTTCTTAAAAGTAAATATTCTAATCCTTTACCAAATTTCGAATTGATATACTTACAGGTATTAAGTACAAATAATAAATCTTTGGTGCCTCTACATAGAATGTATGTATATGACTTAGGATCCAGGAACTTCTTACGGCCTGGTCTGCGGAAGAAATATTGTGTTGAGTATATAATAAGAAGATTAAGGTACCCAAAATCCATGAATTCATAAATCTTATTGCATAGAATACCAACTAGATTAGTTTTCTTCACAGTTTTAGTTTCTAGTTTCATAAAACTCTCCACAGTTAGAATAATATGATCTGATATTTATAGATATTGGTATGAAGACGCAAGATCAAGCAAATACGTATCAGCACAAATAATAAGGAGAAATACATTTTAGACTATTGCATTACAACATTAACTAAAAAAATTTGAATTTCTTGAATAATTAATTATTTTCTAAGGATTTTCTGAGAAAATAGATATCTTTTGCTGTGTCCATCCTTGTCTTATCTTTATGACCAGTTCGAAACCCGAAAAGTTATTTTTTCCTGTTTTTCTACTTGACATCATAACATCAGTCTCTTCAATTTTCTTGGATCCCATCATTAGCAGTAACCTTTCTCTCCTCAATAATTTCCTAATCTATCTTAACGTAGGAGTTTGTGTAGCCTGTATCTAATAGTATATCTCCTGGAGCTTCTAATCTTGCTCTTGACTAGGGTGAATATTAGACTTGACTTTATGAAGATATTATTTGTAAAAGTATCAAACTCATTTTTTGGCACTAGGGGGTTGCCTTAGTATTTAGGCATACAATACCGCCTACATTATGGAGCTTAGTATTATTCAACAATGGCTGTTCTGAAGCGACTAATCAGTTTGGGTCCAAGGATGCTATTAACAAATTTGGCATACAGAATTGATGAAATAGTAAAAAGATAAATCTTGATTCGTCATAGATAATTCATCCAATCTATTAATTAGGGCTACGCTATTATTTCAAGGATTTCATTATTTATATATGCTCATTAAGGGAAAACCGTGATTAGGTAAGTAAATTGACTCCATCCAAAAGAATCATATATGTTTTGTATTATTTTGGTATTTATATGCATAATGTATATTCATGTACTAACGTTCGGATTTAACAGTTTTATATAAAAAACATGAGAACTGTGGGATTAAGTTCCCTATGATAGAAGGGTTCGGTGGTGGTGTGTAAAACAAAATTGACTCATATTTGTCATTGAATAGAACACATCGAGACAATTTTTTAATCGGTTGACCTCGGTATCCTGTTCGAAATAGTGTTGAAAACAATCTTTGTAACTTGCAGGTTTTTAGAGCCTTCGAAAACAGTTCCATTCAAGTGGCAACTAATTGGAACTAAAATTCTTTCTACTTGTTCTAGTTTAAAAAATCTAGGTACAAATTGGGCAAGATCGGACCACATCAATCCAATCTTCTCACGGTGTTGAATATTTAATTCTAATTCTCTCTATAACCATGTGGATTTACCACATCGCCAAGAAACCTTCTGTTATCCTAAAATGGTGAGTCAGGCTTGTCAAGTCATCTTCTCCAAAAACCATCGATTGGACCGAGAATGTCAACTAGTCTATATTTCAAAGTAGGAATATAGGTAGCGACCTTCTCCTTTAAGATGGGTTTGATGTCATAGTATTTTGGTTTGTCACCTTTGATAAATGATTACATCAGGATGTACGCTCAACAGAGAGGCAAGCCAATTCAAAAATTTGGTAAAGATATTATCATCTGTTCTAATATTGTTTAAGTCGGAAGAGCCTGTACCGGCCTGACTATTTAAAGCAGAACCGGAAGAGCCTGTACCGGCCTGACTATTTAAAGCAGAACCGGAAGAGCCTGTACCGGCCTGACTATTTAAAGCAGAACCGGAAGAGCCTGTACCGGCCTGACTATTTAAAGCAGAATTACCACCCTCCTCAGCATCACTTGCTTGTGCTAATACACAATATGGATAGGATAAAAACATCAGGGATAAAACCATTATATAGATAATAACTTGTGGCAATTTAAGTAATTTCTTGAAACTGTCAGCCTCAAAAGAAAACCTCAAGAAAAGAATGAAATCAGTGTATTATTGATGAGATATTGATCAAGTTTGGGTTCAATTACATCGGCCTTTGAGTTGCAAGGGAGCCTAAAAATAAGCAGATTCTCGTACTAGCTATATCCATTGAAAGAAACATACTCATAGCAGAGAAATTAATTTCGGGCTTGGTCTCGAAACATGGAATACATTCGGTTTCAGCATTATGGTGGAACATAGAACCCTCAAGCCTGCAGGTTCTTAGACCTCCTCTACCATTTATTCCCCTTATGAGAAAAGTATCATCGAAAGGACTATGCAACATATTAAGGACAGAACAGAAGGTTTCGACGATTACTTTCCTTGCAATGCAAAGGACTGTAACTAAAGCATTTAATAATCTGGCTGAACTTGTTTGTCGATTATTACAACAGTGAATTAGATGTGACTAAGTGAACGGAGCCCATCAGAGATGGAAAACGTTTTACTAGCTACTTAGTATTTGCGTCAAACTTTCTCTATGCCCAGGTATATTTTTCTGACATTTCATTTAAATCATACATCGCATAATGCTTTGAGTCTACCGGTTTAGCTCTTCCTCCTAGAACATTGGCTTTGAAGGGTTTCATAACACGACACACTATAATGTGCCTTTCGAAGCCACATGAATGTAATGTTATCATACTTTGTTTTCACTTTCATGTATTCGTAGGCAGAAAGAATGAGGTCTATATTCAAATGCATTCATGGTTTTAAACGTTTCAAAAATGGCAGTTGGAACGAAAGAAAAATACACTTCTTATGTCCTCTATGCCATTGAATGAGAACAACTGAAATACCATTAAGCTTTTCAATTATAGGGTTTAGAACAAGCACATCCTAATTTATCAGGACAAATGGGTTTATTATACACATATAGCATTTCATCTATACATGAACCACAGAAAATACCAAATCTTATGATAGTTTCTATTTCCCCTTCGCCTATTGAGAAGAGCTGTTTTGGCCTTTCTTCAAGATAATTATCGTCTACAATATATAACTTGCCGTGTTCTGTCTGTCCTGCAGATAATTTATTTCTTATTATCTTTTCTACAAGGTCAATACATTCTTCATTGTTATACCTGAAAAGATAATATGAACCAAATTTTCGCACACAACCCATAATTTTTGATCCAACTCTAGGAGTACATCTTCTAATTTCATCTACATGCTGAGTAAAAAAAATTCTCGAAATCGCTCAAAATAACTAACTAAATCATGACATGTGCTTTTATGAAATTTGCGAACATTCAGATAATAATATGCATATCTTGAGTATTAGCCTTCAAATAAAAATCGCTGTAATTACCCCCATATAATATGGATTTTAATCCTGATCTATTTTCTTTTGTTCCTAAATATGATAAATTGAATTAAAGCCAAGACTACCTGACACGTAAACAAATCCTATTCTAAGTGAATACAGTCTAAATAAGTATCCATGAATATTATTTCTAAGTATTTTATATTTTCTTGAAAGGATACAAATTCACAAAAAACCATCTTTGAATTCGCGCAACAAATAGTACTAACACTCCTCCTGTTAGTATGACAATTGATGATCGAAAGCAACAGGAACAGTCTGAAAATAGTGATCAAGTTGATTCACAGAATGCCAATTCTATTCCGGCAGTCATAGTTGGGATAAATGGTGATAGCTCCACTCTCCAAATCCTATCACAATAGAAAAGGGTCAAACAATTACATGGTATAACGGTGACGCTATATCACACACCGTTACTTCTGGACAAGATAACGATAATGATGCAGAAGACTTTGATTCAAACGCAATTGTACCTAATCAATATTTTAGTATCAAATTTGATGATTCTGGTGAATATCCATACTATTGCATTTATCATCCTTCTATGGTAGGAAAAGTAGTAGTAAAATAAAAACAAAACTATTAACACTATTTTGATCAGGGCATGATATTTTCAAATGATTAATAGATAATTCTTTTTGATATCATCTTTCTAAGATGATACTTTTGAATTCACTTCCACCTTGTCAAATAAATGTAGTTAGGCTTAAAAAATCATGAACGCCTTTCAGATGTTCTTTTTAGAGGTTAATCCGAAAAGAACAAATAAAAAGAAAACTAATATAATTTGTAAACTCCTATTTGATGTTCATATCATAAACTGAACATTTTAAATATCTAAAATGCCATGTCAATTGAGTCGACTTAAAGTTACGCTACAGCTAATTTATGCACTTTTTGAAATATCATTTTTATTGATCTCATAAACGGCAAATGTTTATTACTAATGGTCAAAAATTTTATCATCATATGGACGCTAACGAGAAGGAAGACAAAAATTTAGCAACGGGTCTGGATGTTACCATGGCAGATAAAGTGGTTACAAATCCAATTAAACCAATAAATCCTAGGTCCAATATAAGTAAAAGAAAATATCAAAAGCAAATTAACTGGAGAAGAGAGAAAGTAAAAGAGCTTTTATTCAAAGGATACAATCAACAGGAAATCGTATCCATTTTACATGTTGGTCAACCTACCATATGTAGGGATATTGCTCTCTTATACTCGCAGCGAGAAAAAGAGATTAATGATTACGGGAAAGTAATATTTGAAATTCATTTTGACTGTGTAAATGGCTCTGCAGAACTACTCAAACAAGCATGGAAGATTCTAGAAAACCCTAAAACAGATAACAAAACTAAATTGAAAGCCATGAGTTTTATAAAAGACTGTTATGACAAGAGAATTGAATTGTTTCAGGGTTTACCCTATATGGTAGTAATTGAAGAAAAAATGAATGAAATAAACAGAAAAGAAAAATATTTCAAGGATAATAAAATCAAGTTAAATTATGCAAAACCAATGAC
>JANWKP010000187.1 GCA_025451315.1 Nitrososphaerales archaeon
AAACAGAAGAGAACATGACGAATAACAAAATATTTAATTCACTTACATTTAACGATCTATTCGGTCCATTTATTATTATTGCAGTAGCTGCTTCAACAATACTCTATGTCAACAGTAGTAAACAATTGAGAAAAAAACTGTTAGAGATGAAAAATATTGAAGGTATAAAAAAACTCAAAAGTAACAAGTCAAAATAATTTATTTATTTTAATTTAAAAGATATAAACTGAATAGCATGACTGGCTCTCTTAAGTGAAGGAAAATTATGGATAAAAAATGAAAATTTACCAAAATTAGGAACGAAACATAATAGAAAAATAGAACATATTATTCTTTTAACTCTAAAGTTAACAGTGGGACATTCCTATAAAAAATATAAAAAACTATAATAAACAGCATTGTAAAAGAATATTTAACAATATGAAGTTTTACTTTTGGTAAACTTAATAACAAAGCAGATAAAAAATTCATAATACATGTCTTCTATCCAATACTTACATGTTTTTAATAAAATTTATTTAAATGACAAATTACTATAATAAAACACGTTAATAATTAATATGAATATTATAAATATTAAAAGTGAAAGAAAAATATAGAAATAACTTTGAAAATAATACAAACTAAATTATTATTTGATGGCATTAATGAGAAAAAAAATTGTTATATCGGAATTGAAGGAAATGAAATTAAATTTGTCGGTAATACCAAACCATCTGGAAAAAACGAAATTGTAGAAAGTTGTGAGGCTGTCACTCCATCATTTATTGATGCTCATAGTCACATAGGTATGATTAGGGCTGGCGAACCTTCAAATGAAGAAGAAGCAAATGAACACATGGATTCAATTTCTCCTCTATCTAACGCTTTAAATAGTATATATATGGATGATACCTCATTTCAGGAATCTATCGAATCAGGAGTTCTCTATTCAGTAGTGTTGCCTGGAAGTGGAAATATAATAAGTGGTAAAGCAGTTTTAATCCGAAATTTTTCATCAAATATAAGAAATGCATTTATTTCAGATATAGGAATAAAAACGGCTTTAGGATATAATCCAAGAAGCACTGTAAAATGGAAAGGGACACGACCATCTACTCGAATGGGTGCAATAGCAGTTCTTCGTGAAAATTTGTTGAAAGCTAAAAAAACATTGATACTTTTAGAGAAAAAGAAAAAATTGATCGAGGAAATTGATCCTCAATTAGAACTTTTCTTAGATATTTTGAAAAAAAAATACAAATTGATGATACATGTTCACAAAGAGGATGATGTTATGATTATGATAGAGTTGATTAAAGAATTCAAAATAAAGGCGATTGCAAACCATTTATGTGATGTTCATAATGAAAACATTTTTCAGCAGTTACGGTTGAATGATATTCCTATTATTTATGGACCTTTAGATTCATTCCCATATAAAGTAGAATTGAAACACGAAAGTTGGAGAAATGTAGGAAAATTATTAAGATCAAAGTCTAAATTTGCATTAATGACCGATCATCCTGTACTATTGCAAAGAAATCTCTTTTACTGTTTGAGACATTTATTAAGATTTGGTACCTCAAAAGCAGAAGCTATTTCAAAGATAACAAAAGAACCTGCAGATATTATTGGTGCAACCAATTTAGGACAAGTAAAACCAGGTTATAAAGCATCAATTACTCTTTGGAACAACGATCCATTTTTGCTATCTAGCTATGCAAAAACTGTATTTGCAGAAGGAGAAATTGTTTACAGGGAATAGTAACAAGAACAAAAAAGTAAACTTTTATCTTTAATTGAATATTTAATTAAGAGAACTCAAAAAGATATATCTGCAATTACAAATAATAATTCTTTGTGATCTCTGGAAAGTATTGGAGAAATAAAATATTGTAAACTGGAATATTATCTAACTTTTCCTTTTTTATCATATCTTGCCAGAAAATGTGTTTTCTAATTATTTTGTATTTAGCTACATTTTCATTATCTTTTCTTTCACTATTTATAACTCGAGATTTTCTATTTTCATATTAATTTAGTTTATTAAAATTATTATTATTCAGAAGAATTTTAAGTTATTTATAATAGATAATGAGTCAATGAGTATCCTTACTGGTAGAGAAATTCTAAATAGTTTAAATAAAGATATCATAATCGATCCATTCAATATAAAAAATTTAAATCCTAATAGTTATAATTTGACTCTGCATGATGAAATAAAATTTTATGACTGTGATTTCTTAGATATGAAAAAAGACAACCCAACAAAAATTATAAAAATTCCAAATGATGGGCTTTGGCTTGAACCTGGAGAAACCTATCTAGGAAGGACAATTGAATATACAGTAACTAAAAATTTAGTCCCAATTATCAAAGCACGTTCATCTATAGCAAGACTTCACATAAATATAATTAATAGTGCAGGATTTGGAGATATAGGTTATTCCGGTCATTGGACTATACCTATTTCTGTATTAAAGAAAACTAAAGTTTATCCTTTTGTTACTATCTGTCAAATTTATTATTCTGATATTACCGGAGAAATTGATAAGGAATATAATATTAACGATAAATATCAAAATAGTAGAGATATAATGGCCTCAAAAATATATAAAGAATTTGAAACAACTATATAAAATAATAAATTTTATAACGATAGATTAAATAACTACAATCAATAATCAAGTCAACTAATCATATTCCTCAAAATAATGCCTAAAAATGTTTCATAATTTGTTTCTTGGATCACGGTTTATTTCGCTATAATAATTACATAATGAGAGATTTTTTAGTATTTTACTATTGTTAAACGAATTCAAACCTTTGAAGCTATTCTTCTTATTTTCATATTTCAATAACCTCGATCTTTTCTACTTTAGGGGTTCACAAGCAGTATCCAAGTATTTGATCCAATATCTAGGGGTACTCTTTTAATTCAATAAATATTCATCTTCTTTAATAGTTTTTGAGCATCTTACCATTGAAAAAAGTGACTATATCACTATCCAAAGTCATCTTGTAATTTTTACCATCTATTACTTGAGCGATCTTCTTCTTCTGTTTGAATACCTGAAATTTCATATGGCAGTGTGACATTTATGTAACATGGAAAAGGATGTTATGCTTATAGATGAGCAGGCAGAAGAACTAAAGTCTAGAGCGCGAAAAGATAGTGCCAGATATGACCCACTATTCAAGGTTGGCACCGAAGTTGAAGCCTGTTTGTTAGATAGTAAAGGAAACTCTGTGAATGCTTCCCCACTCATCGAAGAATTACAAATTTCTAAATTTTTTCGAAATTCAGGTTGTATGATAGATTATGAATATGGATCAGGTCAGTTTGAATTTAAAACTTCTCCAATACCTATTACAAATTTATTAGATCTGGAAGTATTATATGAAGAATTTATAATTGAACATTTAGAAAAAGCCATTAAAAAGGTTTACAAGGAGAAAATTGTTATTCCAGTTTTCCTTGGTGCTAATCCATCACCAAATATTCTTCAAGATAATATAGTCACACCTCATGATAGATATAAGAAATTATTTGAATGGCAATATCAATTTTCGGATATAGAACTTGAGGGCAAAAAGTTTAAGTCTGCACATATAGCTGCAGGAATACAGGGATTTCATTTTCATTTGCAGGGACGAAATCCTAATTATGCAGTATTAATGTTTAACCATATTTTAAATCTTATTTCATCTTCTATAGTACTTGGGGCTAACAGTAAACTTTTTGCAGGCAAAGTATTTTCCTTTCATGAACCAAGGATATATCTCTATGATCAATCTGAACAACAAAATTCAGGATTTCCTGCAATTACAACATATCTAAATAATATAGAGGACTATATCGATTATATTAGATCAAGAAAGCCTATAATTGCAAGAGATTACTTTGACCTTGAAAAAGAGAGACATGATGATGTACGAATACGGTTGAATTCCGAATTTTACAGGGTTGAAACAAGGATAATATCCGTACAACCAACACCAAAGGCATTGATGGCTATGATCGAATTTTTTGTTGGCTATATATATAAGGCTATCCTTGAAGACTTTTATGGTGAGAAGCTTCTAAGAAGTCTGTCCATCTTGAGAGAAGAAAGACAAGCATCAGTGCAGTCTGGTTTTCAAGCTACATCTCATTTTAATATGATAGATACAATAAAACTCCAACTTGATTATGCAAGAAAAGGATTGTCTGACCTAAATGTTAAACCCGAGTTTTTAAATATATTAGATAGTAGAGTAGAAAATAAAATCTCTCCAAGTCAATATGTTGCCTCATTATGGGACAAGAAGTTTAATGGTTCAGTTAACCAAACTATATTCGAGGTAATTTCACACATGTGGGAAAGAACAAAAAATAATGACCCTATAATGTAATATAGTAATTTTGTTTATATAATAAATTACTATTCATTAATTCTTTTTTATTTTTACTGATATTTCGAAATTTAACTATATATTATTAAAATTTATAAGAATATCAAGTTTGACTAATATTAACTCTATTATAGATTTACATATGAATGATCTTATTTCAGATCTTCAACTCTTGATAAGGCAACCAAGTGTTTCTGCTAAGAATAAGGGCATGATCGAATGTTCTCATTTAGTAAAAAAAATAATGGAAAATGCTGGTATAAAAACGGAATTACTTTTTCCCCCACTAAAAAATGAGAGCTATAAAGATAACAATTTTGATAATGTCACTGAAATTAACAAACCTCATTTTATACCTCCAATAGTATATGGAGAAGTTAAATCAAAAAAAAATCCTCAAGGTAAAACTTTATTATTTTACAATCATTATGATGTACAACCAGAAGATCCTATCGAATTATGGGAAAATAAAGAAGCTTATAGTGGTAAAGTTAAAGGAAATTATATTTATGGAAGAGGCTCATCGGATGATAAAGGTGAATTAATTACAAGAATAAAAGCAGTTGAATATTTTTTAAAAAGTTCTGGAGATGTTCCATGTAATATAAAATTTATAGTCGAAGGTGAAGAGGAAATTGGGAGTCCTAACCTAGAAAGATTTCTTATACAAAATAAAGAAAAACTAGATTGTGATGGGGTGATATGGGAATTTGGTTACATAGATGAAAAAGAAAGGCCAATTATTATGTTAGGCCTAAAAGGTATCTTATATGTAGAATTAATATCTACCGGAGGTCCATCACGAGATGTTCACTCCAGTCTTGCAACACTGATAGAAAATCCTGCTTGGATCCTTGTAGATGCTTTAAAGACTCTTCGCGATATAAACGGAAAAATTTTAATAAAAAACTGGTATAAAGAAGTAAGGGAATTTTCCCATGAAGAACTCAATATATTAGATAAAGAACCTTTCGATGAAGAAATATTTAAAAAAGAATATGGTATTAGTAAATTTTTAAATAATGTAAAGGGTATTGAAGCTAAAAAGTTCTATGAAGGAATGCCAACGTGTAATATCAGTAGTTTGATATCTGGATATGTTGGCGAAGGTTCTAAAACTATTATTCCAAATAAAGCTATAGCAAAGCTAGATTTCCGTTTAGTGCCTCATATGGATCCAGTCAATCAATTTAAAAGGCTTTGTGACCATATGAAAGACCATGGATTTGATAAAGATTTGCTTAAAATAAAAATATTACAGAAAGAATGGCCAGCGAGGACAACGCCGGTTGATCATCCTTTTATAAAAGTTGTTGAAGAATCTGCCACTGCTATATTTGGATCTACAATAAAAAGTATTTCATCCGCTGCAACGGGGCCAATGTATTATTTTATTGATATTCTAAATGTCCCATGTGTCTGTATCGGATCTTCATATAAATATGGTAAGTCTCATTCACCTAATGAATTTGCTCGATTAGATCTGTTAAATAAGACAACCAAATGGATTAGTAAAATAATGGAAAATTTTGGAAAGAGAAAACTATAGTAATTAACAATTGTATTGTTAATATCAAAATGAAAAAAACTTGTTTTTAATTAAAATGTGAGAAGCCTAAAGAATGTGGAGGTTATTCCCACAGCCAAATTGATCTAATAGTATCTGAATCACTTTCATAGATAGCCACTGTGTTATTAAGAAAAGCGAATTTATTATCTAAAGTAGAATTAAAATATATTATACCTCTATAACCAGGATATCCACCTTTTAGTAAATTTACATCAAAAGATTTCCAATTGATGGACTGTCCATCTTCAGTAGAAATTGTTCCGTTTCCTTGCCCAAATACTGTTTTATTTTCTAAAACTGTATTCAAAAAAGTCAGTTTATTAACTATTTTTCCTACTCCTTTGATTTTAGCTTTTTCCACACAAGTATCTTGAAAAATTATATAGGGATGAGATTTCAATTGTTTTGAATTTATACAGTCAATTGCTGTCGATACATAAAACGGCTCTAACTCATTAATTTTATTAATAGTACTATTGATAGAAGTTTGAAGATATTCACCATTAATAGATGTAAAAGTTGTAATCAATCTCAAAAGAGAAAAAAACCTACTAATATAAATATAAATACTATTTTTTTCATTATTTTGTTCCTTTCTCTAAAATTAATAATGTTGCTTTATATTTTTACGTTTATCTACCTATTCTCATTAATATTATGTTGTTACTATTAAATACCCGTAATGAGATACACTATATCAAAAACATTTAAAATGTATTTCAAATTCATTTAGTCCGTTATAATTTTAAATTTTATTTCTCAAATATTCTAAAACGATGTTTATAATTATAATAAATATCGAATACTTTATAAATAAAAAATTATGGAAATCAATGTTTAACCTTATTTTATGTTCTAAAATTTAGAATTTAAAAAGTACCCTAGAGGATGAAAACTGCAGCACTCAGAACTGTAGTCCACAATCCATCTTTATGTCCTTCTGCTGATTGAGTGAAATTCTGAGTTTTGTAAATCTTACCAGATAATTTCCACTGTTCTTCTTTTTCATTCCAAGTTAACGAAGAATCATTTGGTAAACCCATTATCGTAGCAAGCATTTCCATAGCCATATCTTCTGCGTAATCACCTGCCTTTAGTGCGGTCTCTCCTGTGGAGTGATGTTCAGAAAGGTAGCCGTATTGATCATTGTCAGCAGGATATGCTAAGCCTATAGAAGATGCAATAAGTCGATTTGGTTCATTGGTTGATGATCGAGCCATTACTGCAAATGTGATTTGGCCAGGTAGAAGGTATTTTCTACCTTCCTGAATACTAATTATTTTACACTGTGAGGGCTTAATACTGGACACCGTTACTAGATTTAGATCAGAAATTTTAGCATCTCTTAATGCAAGCTCAAAACTCGTTAAATGATCCTTGTGTATACCTTTACCTTTTGTAAAAAAAATTGCCTTTGCAACATAATTAACAGGATTTGAAATTATGCTTGAATCCAGAGATTTTTTATACATTAGCAAAGATAGTAGAAAAAAGGATTATTAAGATTTTCCTGTTTAGACTATATATTTTAATTTTTTTAAATCATTTCTTGTACTTTGTACTCTCATATTTTTATATAACCTTAATAAATATAGAATCGATTAGATCTATTCTTCTTGTATTTTTGTGATATGAATGTTATATTATTAACAATAAAATATAATATTCATAATATTCAGGGAGCTTCCTACTAAATCTTAATTACTCAAACTTGCTTTCATTTACTATTTGGATAAAAATCATAAATATTTACTAGAATCAAGAATTTTATTAATTTTTTCTATCAATAATATTATATTCTTAATGTGACTTCCATGCCAATACAATTTATTACATCTCTTACATCTATAAAATTCCTTATTATTTTTAAATATTGTCTGATAAACCTGATTTTTTATCAAGTCTGCATCTTCTATAATCTCAAGTTTATCATTACAAATAGAACAACGATTGTATGTTAAGCGAGGATCTATAAACTTTATTTCTAAGTTACTAAATATGGTAATTAAATTTTCAATTTCTGTATTTTTATTAATAAATATCGAATTATATTTGTATTGTTTTGCTCTATAAAATAACTCCTTGTCACTGGTTAGTAAAATCCTTTTTGTATTAATAAGTAGATCTAATATTTTTGTGTCATTTGTACTAGATAAAATATAAATGGTATCAAAACCCAGTATTCTTAATTTTTTTGCGATTTTTCCTAACATCGCATCAGCTATAAATGAATAATTCTCTATATTTTTTATCACCTATCTAGAGTAAATAAATCTGTAATCTCCATTCTGATATTACAGTACTTATAGGATTAGTCAATTCAAAAAATAACAAGGACAATTTATTAATGATAAAATCTCATTAATTATTATTGTAGAGCCTTGGATTTTAGAACATTTAGTGCAGAGCCATAACGAAACCATTCTATTTGATTATGGTTGTAAGAATGTTTCAAATTTATTTCCTCTTTTATTTTTTTGCCTTCTTCCCCATTATGGATGATTTTACATTTTATAGGTTTCGATGGTTCTAATTTATCTAGTCCCAATATACTTATCCTATCATCTTCATTTATCTTATCATAGTCTGAAGCATTTTCAAACGTGAGTGCTAAAATCCCCTGTTTTTTTAGATTTGTTTCATGTATCCTGGCAAAACTCTTAGATATAACTGTGACACACCCCAAATATCGAGGAGTCATTGCTGCATGTTCTCTACTACTTCCCTCTCCGTAGTTTGTATCTCCTATTATTAGCCATTTAAGATCTTTTTCTTTGTACTCTCTTGCAATATGAGGAAACGACTCTATTTTTCCATTCAATAAATTCTTCCCATTTCCAATAAGTTTATCGTTAAATGCATTTACCGCACCTAATAACAAATTATCACTTATTCTGTCAAGATGTCCTCTATACATTAGCCATGGACCTGCCGGAGAAATATGATCAGTAGTACATTTTCCTTTAACTTTTGCAAGAACTGGAATTTCTATAAAGTCTTTTCCATCCCATCGGGAAAATGGTTCTAGCTTTTGTAATCGTTCACTATTGCTATCTATTATAACATCAATATTATCGGGATCTGCAGATGGTTCTACATACACCTCCTTTACATTTGCAAAGCCGTTTGATGGAACTTCGGGAGACAATTGTGGAGGTTCAAGTTTGAATTTCGTTCCATCTTTTGCTTCAATTATATCTGTAAGTGGATTAAACGAGAGTTTTCCACCAATAGCCAAGGCAATTACAATTTCAGGGCTGGCTATGAAATTCATTGTATCTCTCTTACCATCATTTCTACCAGGAAAATTCCTGTTGTATGATGTAACAATAGTATTAGGTTCTCCAATTTTGATTTCGGGTCTACTCCACTGGCCAATACATGGACCACAAGCATTTGCTAAAACAGTTGCACCAATATCTTTGAGGGCTTTCATTTGTCCATCTCTTTCAATTGTTGCCCTAATCATCTCAGATCCAGGTGTAACTAAAAGAGAAGTTTTGGTTTTAGCACCTTTTCTATCAGCCTGTTGTGCAATACCTGATGCTCTTGACATATCCTCATAAGAAGAGTTTGTACAACTACCGATGAGAGCAACTGAAATTTTATCGATATAATTATTTCTTGAAACATCATCTTTCATCTGGGAAATCGGTCTACCTAAATCTGGAGTATGCGGACCAACTATGTATGGTTCTAAAGTGGATAAATCAATTCTAATTATATGATCAAAATATTTTTCAGGATTGTCATTAACTTCTCTGTCCTGTGTTAAAATATCGAGATTTTGGTTAGCAATCTCTGCAATATCTGTTCGATTTGTAGATCGAAGATATGTCTCCATTCTCTTATCATATTCAAAAACTGAACATGTTGCTCCAATCTCTGCGCCCATGTTAGTAATAGTAGCTTTTCCAGTACAACTAATTGATTGTGAACCAGGACCAAAATATTCTATTATTGCATTTGTACCACCAGAAACAGTTAATTTTGTTGCTACGTACAAAATGATATCTTTGGGAGCTGTCCATCCATTTAACTTTCCTGTAAGATAAACTCCTATTCGTTTTGGATATAAAATTTCCCATGGCATACCTGCCATAGTTTCTGCAGCATCTAAACCACCAACCCCTACAGCTATCATTCCTAATCCACCTGCATTAGGAGTATGAGAATCAGTGCCTATCATTAAACCACCTGGAAATGCATAATTTTCCAAGACTACTTGATGAATTATTCCTGCGCCAGGGTTCCAAAACCCTACTCCATATTTTCTTGATGCAGATTCTAAGAATTTAAAAACTTCATTGTTCTCATATAATGCAGCCTTCGTATCAGACACTCCTTCTAGTCTTGCTTGAATTAAATGATCACAATGAACAGTAGTAGGTAAAACAGTTCGCTTTAAACCTGATTGCATAAACTGTAAAAGAGTCATTTGACCTGTTACATCTTGTAATGCAACTCTATCAGGACGTAATAATGCATAACTTTTTCCCCTTTCTAACTTTTTATTTTGATCATCGTTCTCTATATCAAAAAGGTGACCTATCAATATTTTTTCACTTAATGTAAGACAGACATTCTTGATATTTTTTTTATAGTATGAAATATTTTCCCTAGATTTTTTATAAACAGCAGAAACCAATTGAGGAGTGGTTTCTACTGAATTTATCAAAGTCATGTTTTTTATATTAGTAGTTATGTCATAGTGATATAAGAAATTTCTTGATCATTTTGTTAGTAGTTGAGAATATTAATTTTAATAAGTTATAGAGCAATAACCTAATCATTTTGACTATATAATTTCTTCAACTATATTTTTCGGATTACCTTAATTCTATATGTGATCTTATAGTATATAGAATTATATAATTTCCATTTTACTTGGTAATAATAAATGATCTTAGATACATTTTATATTGTATATTGAATGTTGTTGATCAAGGATGAAGAACACTGTCAATACAGGCTTCTGAAATTTCATTGTAAATTTTTTCAGCATATCCTCTCAATTTTTCTCGAAGAAACACGGTAACTTCAGGATCTGATTGATTTTTATCTGAAGAATTTAGTATGCTATCTATTATAATTTGTTTATTAGGATCTTCTTTTAAAGCAGTAATGATAGATGTAACTGATATTGAAATTACTTTTGTTTTATTACTTAAAAATTCTTCTACAAGTAATTTAATTTTTTTTCTAGCTGTAAAGTAAGCCTCGCCAGAATTTATTTTATGAAGTTCTTCTTGTTGTTGCCTTAATTTTTTAGTAATAATTTCTAACGCTTTTTCTTTTATATCTATTTTTTCTTGTTTAGAATACAGAATTCGTTCCATTTCCTCATTTTGATATTTTAAAGAATTATTATCGGCTTTGAGGAGTTCTTGCCTTTTTTCAAGGTTTGCTATCTTATTAGAAAGATCTTTGTATTCTTTCTTAATCAAAACAATATTATTAATCATTTCAATTGACTGAATACCTTCTTCAATATTCAGACCTTTTTCTCTAATAAGATGAAATAAGTCAGTAAAATGATTGAATGAATTAGTCTTGTTTAAATCCATATATATATGCAGGAACTGATGAGGATATTGAAGTGAGCAATATTCATGATAAAACGCTTTTGCTTCTTCTGCACTAATATCTAATTCTATAGCGACATCTAAAAGATTTGTTCCTTTTTTATATAATTGCAATGCTTTTGATCTCTGATGAAAATAATCTCTCTTTTTCTATTACTTCTTTTTCTATTACTTCTTTTTCCTCTCTTTTATATTGTTTAAGAATTTCGTTTACATCTCTGGTTGACATATGCAGTTCTATGGCAATTTGTCTTATTGTATATCCTCTTTTATCCAATGTTATAACATATTTTTTCCGTCCTTGTATTGGTAATTTCATTTATCTAAAATATTTTTGTCACATACTGCTTTTATCATTTTTTTATTCTTGTTTTTTCTTAATATTGGTTTCATTGTTTTCATGCATTTTCATTGTTTTCATTTATTTTCGAAAAAAAATGTCATGTTTGAAATACTATTCTATTTGATAATTCAACAATTATATATTTTTTCAAGAATATCTTTTGACGAGGAAATATTTGCATTTTTCTATAAGATGATCTTATATTTTAGAATTAGTGTTTTCAATCCTCAATATTGTTTTCAAACTGCATTAAAAATTTTATCTAATCTTTTATTATAATTCATCAGTAGTATTATCGTATAATGAATCATCGGATTAGTAAACTATAGTGTAATAAAGAAAATCTTCTACTATGCATTGACTTTTTTTAATCATATCAGTTAATGTCTTATTAAAA
>JANWKP010000188.1 GCA_025451315.1 Nitrososphaerales archaeon
AAACTAAAAGGTTTTGTTAACATATTTCTAATATATGATTTATCAACTTCTGGAACATTTTTGTCTTCAAGCAATTTAGGAAATAGACGATCTCTATATTGTTCCTTGTAATGCTTTAATAATCCATCACGAGTCAAAGGACAGATTGATTTATTCTTATTACTCATTGAAACAAAAAGCCATGAATCTGGATTAGTTCCTGTAGGATGAGATTGAATCCATTCTTTGACATAAGGAATACTCTCTATTAGAGGAACAGTTCTACGACCAGTCTTTCCATTAACAGTAATTTCAGCATATTGTATTCCTTCTGATGAAACTTTGAATTTTATATCAGAAATTTTTCTTGAAATTAGCTCTGAAGGCCTACATGAAGTGTCAAACGCCATTGCATGATAACACCTATCTCGTGGATTAGGACAATATTTTAAAAATATGGCATGTTCTTGGCTAGTCCACATATCATCAGGTTTATAAGCTGAAATTTCCTTTCTGGGAAGCTGTTTTATTCCTTTCATGCAAATTGGTGTTTCTCTTTTTTTAGGGTCTGGTTCATCAGGATTGTATAACCATCTAAAGAATTTGAGAAAAAGCATTTGTCTGCCATTCCATGTTCCAATAGATTTGTGAGTAGGATCTAAATGAGAAGGTTTTCTAAGAGTATTAAGAAAATCTAAAATATCTTCTTTAGTCATTTCAAAAAATGATTTATTATGATTAAAAAATCTAGAAAGTTGAAATAATCTTTTTATTTTATCTTCTTTCGTAGATTCTTTAATATTGAACTCATTTTGTTCAGCTAGTATGTAGTCGCATAATATTTTTGCATTTTCAGGTTTTTTGGCAAGAAGCTCATAAAATAATTTTGATATGTATGGTTTTTGATACTGAGTTATACCATTAATCTTTCTTTTTAAAACTTCGATGTCTATTTCATTGATTGATTTATTATTAGTAAAAGAAGTAACAGCAGTTTCTTTATTATTCTCCTTGAATAGTTGATTACTCATGCTAGTAGAAGTCTGCTGCTGGTTATCTGCTGAATTTTGTGTGAACATAAAATAACGTCTTTCAAATACGATTTGCGCACAATAAATAAAAATATTATGTATAAACCCGCGAATATAACGCCGGGAGTGGGACTCGAACCCACGAGTCCAAGGACATCAGCTAGCACGTCAATTTAGATAGATCTCGAGGCTGACCCCTTTTAAGGTCATTTGACTTACCTAGCTTGGGTACCCCGGCATCATTAAAATATTTCTTTGATATTATATATTTAACATATCAATAATACTTACTTTATTTCCAGGTTTCCAGTTCTCATTACATTTTTCTGATTTCCAATAAATTTAATACATAGAGAAATTTAAAACAAATCGCAAATTTAAAATTGATTTTTATAAATTCATGAGATCATTCAAACTAACAAATAATAATCAAAAATTATATGGTTTGATAAGGAGCCATGACGCTATCATCACTAAAAGACGAAAACTTACAAAAAATTCTTTCAGAGGTTGGATATGATTCACTTTATCCAATTCAAGAACAAGCCATTTCTAGTGGACTTTTAACAGGCGAAAATTTACTTATAACATCTCCTACAGCTAGTGGAAAGACACTCATAGCAATTATGGCTGCTCTTAAAAAAATAGAGAAAAAAGAGAAAGTGATCTATATGACACCCCTGAGATCTTTGGCAACTGAAAAATATCATGATTTTTTAGAATTTAACTCGAGTAATCTTATTAACAACAATAAAGATATAGCAACAGTTACTAAAAATATAGACTTTGAAAAAAAGTCTTTAACAAAAAATAAAAAAGGATACAAAAAGAAAAGTTTTATTGTAAAGCTTGCAATGGGAAATTATGATTCTGCAGGTAACGATCTTCTAAATGCAGATATTGTAATTTTAACTAACGAAAAATTGGATGCACTAATTAGAAATGACAGCGAACTATTATCAAATGTGGGATTATTTGTTATAGACGAAGTTCATTTAATGGGTGACAAAGATCGTGGTCCTACTCTAGAAATGATGATAACAAAAATCAAAAGATTCTATCAAGAAGCTCAAATACTTGCTTTAAGTGCAACAGTGTCCAATTCCAAAGACATAGCAGAATGGTTAGATTGCAAATTAATAGAAAGTAATTGGAGACCAACTGAACTACTTGAAGGTGTATATGATAACGGTATAGTACGTATGAATAATAATACCCGCATTAAAATAAAAACTTATTATAATTTTCAATCTCTTCCTGTGTCAGTTGCAATAGATTCTTTGGAAAGCGGCGGTCAAGCTATAATTTTTGCTGAGACTCGTAAGCGTGCAGCATCGCTTGCTGCAAAGTCTGTTGAGGGTGTTTTTAGATTATTAGATAAGGATCAGAAAGAAAAAGCTAAAAAATCATCATTACAAATGTCAAAAATTTCAGACGATACTGATATTACTAAAAATCTTATCCAATTAGTATCCCAAGGTGTAGGTTTTCATCATGCTGGATTAAGTCAACCCATAAGAGAAATAATTGAAGACTCATTTAAACAAGGAGTAATTAAATTACTGGTAGCAACTCCAACCTTAGCAGCTGGTGTAAATTTACCAGCACGTAGAGTAGTATTATCAAGTATTTTACGATATGATTACGATATTGGAACAAATATTCCAATTAGTATTTTGGATTATAAACAATTTTGCGGTAGAGCAGGAAGGCCAAAATATGATACTTTTGGAGAAGCAATAATTATACCAGAATCAGGTATGAATTCTGAAGAATTATATGATCATTACATCCTTGGAACTCCAGAACCTGTTAATTCAAAACTTTTTAATGAAAAGGCATTACGTTTCCATATTTTAAGTACTATTTCTACTATTCCTGGTATGAAAAAATCAGAATTATATGATTTATTTTTAAATACGTTGTTTGCTCAGAATTATAGAAAATCGACTATTGTTTTCAAAATAGATGTTGCACTAGAATCGCTTGAAAAGTGGGAGCTTGTTAAATCAAAAAATGAAAGGTATATTGCAACCGATTTTGGAAAAAAAACTTCTGTTTTATATATAGATCCTCTGACAGCTATCGAATTTAAAAATGAATTAGATACATTAAACGAAATAAATACAAATGAATCGTTAAAGGCTATAAATCAACATACACAAAATGAGTATAATAATCTCATTATAAAATTTCTACATATTATATCTGAGTGTTCAGACTTTTATCCAAAGCTTTCCTTAAGGAAAAAGGATATGGAATATTTTTATAACTTTGTCAATAAATATATGGATGAGAATTTATTATTTGACCTAACTGAATACAATTGCTCAAGGAGTCTCTTGGCTTTGTATGAATGGATTAATGAGGGTAGTGAAAGAAATCTAAGTGATAGACTGGGAATTGAACCTGGTGATATGCATAGAATTGCAGAATCAGCTGATTGGTTATTATATACATTATATGAATTTGCAAAATTGTTTAATAGAAATGAGATTCTTGGAACTTTAGCCGATCTTCGAATTAGAACAAAGTATGGAGTTAAACAAGAACTGCTTCCACTAATAAAGTTAGAAGGTGTAGGAAGAATACGAGCCAGAGCGTTGTATAATGCTGGATTTATCGATATTAAAATATTGAAATCAACAGCAGAATCAACTATATCTAGTATATCTAAAATTGGGCCATCAATCGCAAAAAAGATCAAAAAACAATTAACATGAACGCCAATATTTACTATTCATTCATCTAATAAAAAGAATTATTTTATATATAATTCAGCAAAAAATATACATATAATAATGAAAACAAACTAGTGGCTATACTATATGATATTTTCTGACATCAATTCACTTATTATGGTACTTGTTTATGGAATATTTGCTTCTGCTATTTCCTTTTTGACTGTTTATTTTACCATGCCAAAAGCAATTGCATTTCTAGTTGAAAAGGGTATGATAGTACAAGATTATCATAAATCGGAAAGACCAAAGATTCCTAGGCCGGCAGGTCCAATTCTAATAATAGGAATTACACTATCGTTAATAGTAATTTATTTCTTAACATTCAACGAAAAAATTCTCGCAATATTGTTAACTACTATTATTGCTTTCCTCATAGGGTTTATAGACGACAAAAGAGTAATGCCCGGTTGGTTCAAACCTGTTGCATTATTGATTGCTGCTTTGCCTATTCTATTATTAGGGGCATACGATACTAATCTAAATCTTATATTTGGCCATGCTTTTATTCCGCTTTTATACATACCACTTATTCTAATAGCTATACCTGTAATTGGAAATACTATTAATTCTATTGATGTATTGAATGGTGTAGCTAGTGGTTTTATACTAATTGTATGTATTCCATTAATGATTAGTGTCTATATATTTGGAAGCGTAGAAGTTTTTTTAGCATCCCTTGCTTTATTTTTCGGAACTCTTGCTTTTTATAAATTTCACAAATTTCCAAGTAAAATATTTCCAGGAGACTCGGGTACTTTGCTGTTAGGTGCAATGTATGGTGCAATAGCCATAACAGGCAAATCAGAACTTATTGCAATTATTGCATTACTTCCTGCAATATTTAACTCCTTTCTATTCCTTTCTAGTGTAAAAAGGGTAGTTGAACATAGAGAAATTACAGCTAGGCCTACGTCTTTAACGGATGATTTTAAACTAGCCGCATCTACAGATAAAAAAGCTCCAATTACACTCTTAAGACTGCTTTTAGTAGATGGTCCACTTTCAGAAAATGAATTAGTTAATAAAATCTTTAAACTTGCAATCTTTTCCTCGATTTTAGCATTAATTTCAATCGTTATTCAATATTATTTTGTCCTAGGGGGAAAAATTTAAAATGTCCAGTCTATTTTTGCTTATCGGAGTTATTTGGTTTACTCTTTTAGTAATATCTGCATTTTTAGTAATTTTTATTGCACCAATAGATGTTGTAATTTTTAATAATAGAACAGACTTGTATATAACTTCAATATTACAGGCAACGATAGCTATATTGATAGTATTAATGTTGATAGCCTTTTTGAATTATTTAAAGAAGCTTTACATCCAAAAAAAATTGCATATAGAATAATATCTATTTTTTATTATTATTACATTATTATTTCAATAAATTAAAATTCAATCGTAATTAAAACTTATGATAAATGGATGTATCGAACTCAAATTTATCAAATACTGCTGATGATAAATATGTTATCAATTTATGGAAGGCTTTTTGTAGATCTAGAAAAGCTCTTTGTTTAGAATACAATACTACTGATGCAGTTATTAATAAATGGAATAACCGATTTTTTAGTATTTCTTCAGTTGAACAGATTAGAAAATATATACAAGAAAATATTACAATCGAGGGACATGTTTTAGACGATCCATTCTAATTATTTATTCTGTTAACGCAGAAATATTTTTTTCTGCTACATACGCTGATTTTATTTTTGAAAATCCTCTTTCTTCTAAAAATAACCAATTTTTTCTACAAATAACACATGTTATTTTTTTCTCACCATGTAAAAATTCAAGCTCATAATGACTGCAACGTATTTGATATTCTAATTTCATAGATTCCATTTCTTTTATCGTGTCAATATGTCTGACAGAGTTTTCTGTCACTATGCATTCATCAATTCTGTTTTATAGTAAGGTTAATATCAACTTTATCTATCATCTTTATTATAATTTATTAAGGATAACTAACTATATTTTTATTTCACTTGAAAAATTTTTATTCTTATTTAGTATTACTAGATGTTGTACTTACATACATAGGTTACAATTTCATTTACACACATGGGTAACACTTTCTAGTCTGCTAGGAAGTGTATAATCAAAATAGAATTACAAACAAAATTTAATTTAATACATGAGAAAGAATG
>JANWKP010000189.1 GCA_025451315.1 Nitrososphaerales archaeon
TTTCAACGTGGAATATATACAATGTCTAATATTATGCATCTTGATGAAATGACTAAGGCTAAAGTAGTCAATATGATACTTAATAAAAAAACAGAAGAAGCATTAAACAATTTGAGTAAATTCTATAAAATTAATCCACCTGAAATAACCGTTGGAACCATAAAAGGGAAAAGAAAGACTGTCTATGCAGTTTATGTTCAAAGAGAAAGTAAGATTTATTGCATAAACTCTGATATATTTTCCAATCCATTTATAATATTACATGAGTTTTATCATCATATACGAACAAAAGGGGGTATTCACAGGGGATCAGAGAAATATGCTAATAAGTATGCAAAAAGTTTTATTGACTCTTATAAAAAAATAATAGACGAATTGACGACACAAAAACCACAATAATTCAAAGCTTCAGGTAAATAACCTACTGGTACAGATTTAGTTAAATAGTTGTTGGTAGTTCGAAGATAAAACTATTTGTACAATTAAAAGTTATCAAAACTATTTTTCATCTTAAATTATATTACTTGGGTATGTCATAAAGTGGTGCATTCTTATAGTCAAGGCTCAGATTCAACAAAATAAAAATAAACTTTCTATGTTACTATTCTTTGGTATCCTTGATTTGCATTTATTAATTGTTTTTACTAACATTAACTGATTTTGTAAAAGTAAATTGGTCTTTTATTGTTCCATCGTTAGCAAAGAACTTGCCACTAAGAGTTGTTCCATCATTTATTACATCCACATTCAAAAAGCCAAAGCCTACATACTGGGTAGCAACATAAGGTGCTTGTCCTGTTAAAGGGTAAAGGCTTTCACCACCAGTACCAACTGTACCAAATATCATTCCTTTTGGATCATGGTAGTTGTTACTGTTGGTGTCCGTTATTATGGGAGTCTCTGAATTATTACTATTATAGATTATTGGATATGATCTTTGATAGTTGTGATTATGTGCCTGTAATACTAAATCTACGTTATATTTCATGAATAGCGGATGATAAATATCTCTCAATTCCTTTTCCGCACTATTGCCTTTACCAATATTTGCTGGAGATGTATATGCTAAACTATGGTAATCCACAACAATCCAGTCAATATTAGGATTTAAAGATACTTTTGAAAGATCATTATTTACAAAGTTATACTGCTCAGACCCGTCTTCATATGGGAGTTCAGTTGACATCACAATGAAGTGAACATTTTGATAGTTAAAAGAATAGTATTGTCCTTTTAATCCAAAAAACTCCATATACTCTTTAAGCATAGACGGGTCAGTATCGTGATTACCAATTGCAATCATAGTTTTGTTTGCTATGGGAGATATGATATCAAACCAACATTTGGAACTACTGTCATATGAGAGATCTCCCAATGCCAAAACAAATTCTGGATCTCGATCTATGATATTTTGTACAGTATCTATTGTGTTAGATGTACAACCCCAGTCTCCTGCTGCACCAAAATTAAAATCTCCTAAAGTAACAGCCGACGTTGAAGAATAAGAAGGAGGATCTGAAGTTGAAGGAGAAGGAGAAGAATATGCATTATGATTTTTTATACTGATTACATTTTTTTCTATGCTGATTGAAGATATTGTCATTATAATTAGAGATAAAAAAATAATAGATATTGTTATTATTCCAGATCTTAATATTTTCATTATATCCACATCCTATCTAAAATCTTAGAAAACTTGTCCTTTATCACCAGTTGTGGTGGGTACTATTTTATATATTGTACCATCCTCTTCACCAAATGTAAGTATATACAGATAACCATCTGGTCCTACTTCTATATCTGTAATACCACCAAATCCTTGGGCAAAGATTGCCTGATTAATTTCGTCTTTACTCGCAACTTTATCGGCAAGTGGTCCATCAAGTAGTAGTCCAGTTCTTTGTTGGTTTAGATCAAAATGATACAGGTTACCATTTTTGATATCTCCAACAAACATATCATTTTCATATTGTTTACCTAATTTATCAGAATTAAGAAACTTCAAAGCAGTAGGAGCAACATCCCATGTAAATTCAGGTGAACTGTATTTTCCTTTCCCACCAAAATCTATCAATGTATAATCCTTTGGATTTAGCGGAGTTACAACTTCTTCCCCTTTATTCCAATCATCATCTAATGTCCAAAATCCCTGTATATTGGCCCATCCACTATTAAACCCTGGAGATACAAGATTAATTTCATCGCCAAAGGTCGGTCCATTCTCTGTATCCCATAGATTGCCTGTAACAGGATCAAAATCAATTCCAAAGCTATTCTTTATTCCATATGCTTAATATTTATTGAGTGGATGTCTATCTCCAAGAATTCCTTGGCCATCTACTGTCCCACCATCTTGAGTAATTCTTAGTATACCAGATCTTCCATCAGGTTCTATCCCATTTACATAATTTTGAGCTTTAGTATGAGAATCAGGGTAAACTATTCGATTAAAAGCAGTTGGTCTTTGATCACCAACCGTGAAGTATACATTATTATCAGGTCCAATAGCTACCGCTCCTCCAACATGAGAATCATCTGGCAAAGCTGGTAAGTTTAAAAGCAATTTGGGATTTGCTAGTTTAGTATTATCATCTAATAATTCATACTTGTAAACACGGTTACCCATAGGAAATTCACCTAGTTTAGCTTCAGTAAAGAACACGAAAACGTTAGTAGGAGAATGTCTAGGTTCAGTTCCAATAGGAGCAGCATCCTTTGTAGCAATTGCAATTCCCAGCATCCCTCTTTCATCTTTAGAATCAACAACAACCTGAAGTAGTGGTTCTTGTAAAATTTTACCATTTACGATTCTCTGTACAGTACCTTCGTCTTTTTCCAAAACCAGTATATCATTTGGTGCTATAAATGCCATGGCAGTAGGTGATTTAAGCCCTTGATAGACAGGCTGAACAACAAGGTTTGGATCGTCAATAATTGGTCCTTCAGAATTAGATTGTTCCTTAGCAGCATATGCTGGACTTAAATAATTACCACCATAATCTCCAAATGATATCCAAGTCAACAACATTAAGATTGAAAGTGAAACTGATGTAAAAACTGTAATCAGGTTTATTCTAGAAAATGCCAGTGTTTCTTTTATCTTATTCATTTTCATTTTTTAGATTTAGATAGTATATTAAAGGCTATATGATAAATAGATGCATTCATTACGTAAAATATTTTTAATTGTACTTGTATGAGTTTTATATTATTGTTGTTAACCCTTCAGGAATTACTTTTCCTACAAAAAGATTCAATTCTAAATGTAGCATTGTTTTCGTTCCTTTGGTTGTTTTAGACTTTTATGATACAGATAAAAAAATTGATTGATACAGACAAAACTGAAATTGGAACATATACTAGATTATTAATATCTAAAGAAGAAAGTGAAAAAATAACTAACAAATAGAGGTGAAACCATGGATCACAGAAAACATTATTCTTAAATCAGAATTATGAAGGTGCAAGTGTAATATCAGAAATAGGATTCAACATTAGCATAAACAAATTCTTGGATATGTTTTGACAAATATGAGATTAATGAATCTTCTATAAAGAATAGTTCTTTTATCCATCTAAAGAATATTAAAAATGTTAAAAATAGTTAAAAATATGTTAATACAATGGATGAATATTGTTTCCTTTCATAATATGGTCTATACTCTGCTGATGCTCCAATCGGCAAGTAAGCAAAACGGCCTTTTAAACATAGTAGCCATCAAAATTACAAAGAAAACTCAATAATTAATAATAATGAAAGGGAAACAAATGAGAATCAATTCCACATGTAATTACTAACAGATTCTATCAATTAGATAAGAACAAAAGATAATAGATTTGTACTAAATATTATCTATCTTAAGTATGATTGAATCATTCAGGAAGAAGTGCAATTTAAATAATGTTGAATTCTTGACTGCACGTATTTTGGGATAGTATATTTTGTATTGCCAAACATCATATTCCAATAAAGTATTTTCGAGCATCGCTTAAATGAAAAGACTATGGGCAATCAAATTCAAATCTATAAAAATAAATATTGCAGAGAAAAATGGTATGGTTTCATGGTTCTGAAATTATTGCATATTTATCTTTCTTTATTAAATTTTTAATTATGTAATTACTATTATATTTGTTAGTAAAAGAATTTGATGTCAAGATCAGATATTATACTATATATAATTTCTGCACATCCTATATTAAGATAATTAATAGTTCTTCTTTGTGAATATTTCTATTGGTTTTGCAATCCTAATTTTTGTAGTAGTAACTTTAGGAGTTAGTGGCAGTGTATTATCTTCAAATATTTTCTCTGCTTATGGAATAATAGGGACTCCCTTTGAAGATAATTACCAACACAACAACTCCTCTACTAATAATGCTGATAATGACCTGTTAGTCTTTGATTATATATCTTCTCTATATGCCAAGGAACAAAAAGAAAAAGAGGACAAGTTTGTAATACTAATGTTCGATAGGGGATATGAATCAATATTCTCAAAAGCAAAACCGATTATGGATAACTTTGGTTTTAAAGCAAGTGTATTCATAGCCTGTGATTATATAGCAAATGGAGAAGGTATGAATTGGAATCAAGTGAGACAATTATATAATGATGGATACGACATTCAATCTCATGGATTAAAACATACAAACCTTCAAGACCTCAAATCAGAAGAAGAAATTCAGTCTGTCATTAGTGGAGGGAAAGAATGTTTACAACAGAATGGTTTTAGTCCAACTGTTTTCCAAGCCCCTTACAATAAAGGTGGAGAAGATCCATTTATTGTAGATACTATAGGTAAATATTTTAATTTAGCATTTACAGGACATTCTGAATTAATGTTTCTTAATTGTGATGGATGGGAGAATTTTGGTTACGATAAGAAAAACTATGAAGGAATCACTGATTGTAGACCATATTTTTCTGATGGAACTCCAACCCCTACAAATAGATTTGCCATGAAGGAATGGTCACATGATAGAGAACATGATGATATTATGCAGACGACAAATCAAGATCCCCATGGAATAGATGTTTCATATTTATTATATAAAAAATTTGTAGAAGTAGTTAATAGCCAAATCAAATTCAATAAGCCTGGAAATATAAATGCCATTCCAATTGTTGGATATCATGAAGTAACAAAAGATGCAGAAGACGCTACATCACCAGAACTATTTTATCTAGAGATGCAGTATTTATCTGATAATGGATTCAAAGTTATAACTATTGATGATCTAGGATATGATAAATACCAAGAACGATTTTATATAAAGAATGTTGATACTTTAGGATCTGAATCATTAGATTTCCAGGACATCAGCCCTACATGGACCGAAACAATTAGGACACAGCCTGTGACGCATCCTTAAATACCACAATCAAATCTGAAATTACTTAAAGAATTAATCATTCTTATCTTTTTGGAAGAAAAAGATCGAATGATTACTGATTTGAGTATTGTTATAACAAATGATTACTACGTTGAGTGATATAGAATATGAAAAGTTATATTTTCGGTTTGGTTTTCTCATCAAATCTACTTTGGAACTAGAGAATGAGCTAAAGGCATTATATGTGATAGAAATCTGTAACATAAACTATAATATTACGATTCGAAGGGTGATATGAAAATGACATGTAGATGATGAATTGGATCGGTAAACAAAGGTTACTTTTAATTTCATAATACTAAAAAGACATAAAATGCAAATTGTTAGCACCATTGCTGAGATTAGAATATCCAAGCAGGTAAGTATGTGTTTACAGAAGGTATATAAAATATTGCTAAGATCTTTATTTTTTCATTCTATCTAGAATAAATAGTAAAATTATAATTCTAAATATTACTAATATAATTTCTTTTGTTTATAAGAATTCGCAATTAATCTGATCATGGTATGAATTCAGGTTATACGCTTATTTGTCTTGTTTTGAACGTCTCCTATATTTCAAACTATAACAATAATGAAATACTATCTTATCATATATGATAAATGATATGAAGGCATCAGATCTATTCATAAGATGCTTGGAATCGGAAGGAGTGGAATATATATTCGGTTTGCCTGGTGAAGAGACTAATGATTTAATGTTTTCGCTAGCAAATTCACAGATTAAGTTTATTCTAGTGAGACATGAACAAGGTGCTGCTTTTATGGCTGATGTTTACGGGAGACTAACTCAAAAAGTTGGAGTATGCCTCTCTACACTCGGTCCTGGTGCGACAAACTTGATAACAGGTGTTGCAAGCGCAAATATGGATAGATCTCCTATCTTGGCTATTACAGGTCAAACAGATTCAAACCTACGCCATAAGGAATCTCATCAAAACATGGACGTTGTATCAATATTTAAACCAATAACAAAATGGAGATGGTCAATCCACAATGCTGACGTTATTGCAGAGATAGTAAGAAGAGCCTTCAAAATCTCAATTGAGGAAAAAGCTGGAGCAGTACATCTTGAACTGCCAGAGGATATAGCAAAAGGTAAATCCGATATTAAACCAATTATAAAACCTCATCGAACATTAAGATCAAGACCGTCTCACAGTTTGATAAAAAATGCAGTTAAAATGATATTTAGTGCCAAAATGCCGGTGATTTTAGTGGGAAACGGATGTATAAGAGGAAGTGCTAGCTCACACATAAGAAAGTTCGTGGAACGAACTGGGATATTTTCAATGAACACATTCATGGCAAAAGGTGTCATATCGGACAAATCTGAAAGACATCTGCAAACAATTGGAATCAAAGAAGCAGATCATGCCCTCATCGCCTTGAGAGAAGCTGATTTGGTTATTGCTATAGGATATGATCTAGTAGAGTACAGCCCAAAAAATTGGAATAGAAATTTAGACAAGAAAATTATTCATATTGATTTTACTCCATCTGAAGTAGAAACATATTACCCTCCAAACATTGAGATTGCTGCAGATATAGGTTACACAGTAGATGCGATTTTACTTGAATTAAATAAAGCAAAAGTAAAAGTAGAAAAACAGAAAAAAATAAAAACCAATAACACTCAAAATTCTATAGACATACCATATTTTGAAATACCAGATCTTTTCAGAAAAATCAAGAAACAAATTACAGAAAGAATAGAAAAATTTAAAGATGATTTTGCTTATCCAATAAAACCTACAAAGTTAGTTATTGATGTAAGAAATATTTTGGATGATAATGATATTGTTATATCGGATGTAGGGGTCCATAAATTATGGATAGCAAAAACTTACAATACGTATATTCCAAATACCTGTCTCATAACTAATGGTTTTTGTTCCATGGGTTTTGCCCTTCCAGGTGGTATCGCAGCTCAACTTGTGAGACCAAATCAAAAGATTGTTGTCATGTGTGGTGACGGTGCTTTTTTGATGAATATTCAGGAATTGGAAACTGCTGTTCGTTTACAATTACCAATAATAGTCATTATCTGGTGTGACTCAGAATATGGTATGATTTCTCTTAAACAAATTGATGAATTTGGAAAGAGTGTGTTTACTCGATTTAATAATCCTGACTTTGTTACACTTGCTAAAAGTTTTGGAGCTATTGGATATTATGTTAAATCCACGGAAGAGTTTTCTAAAACCTTGAAAAAAGCAAAAGAATCAACATCTGTACCTGTTATAATAGCAATTGATGTAGATTATTCCACGAACCAAATTTTGTTGAATGATGACTTTAACGATTAGTATTACTTATGATAAATAATTTTCAAAAAAATTTTTATATAATTGTAATTTTCTAATTGTCAAAAGTACCTTCAAGTAGGTCGGCAAATTGGATTCTCATCTTTTTGGTCCCTAAATTGACAGATTCTATCCTGAACTATCAAATCATAAAAATATTCTTTTAATATTATATAACATAATAAAATGTACATCTATTAGGACCAAACTCTGTTCCAACTGATAGATTAGGTATATTTGAGATTTTAACTACTTGTTTATACTTTTATTATTGCTAGTAATTTATATCCCTTTTTTGATAATACTAATGGTGTTATTTGGGTTACGATGGGAATGTTCCAAGCCGTGGGCGGTATCCATATCCAAATAACCGTGATAATGCTAACAAATACTTTGATCCTAGATTTAAGAGAATCCTTTGGTTCCTTTTTGCAAGCACTAGAGGAGGATCTACCCGTGCTAAAATTATAAGTTTAATCAATGATATGCCAGCAAATGCCAATCAAATATCTACAATACTAGATCTAAATTATAAAACTGTGATTCATCATTTGAATGTCTTGATAAAAAATGGATTGATTATTACAGATGAGAAAGAGATTTATGGTTCTACGTATTTTCTTACTCCACTAATGGAACAAA
>JANWKP010000190.1 GCA_025451315.1 Nitrososphaerales archaeon
CAACAACAACAGATGGAACAAAGACTAAATGAACTACTTGGAAATCAACAAAATCCATCACAAACTCAACAACAACGTCTTCAAAACAACCAATTATCTCAAGACAGCAATGCATTAAAACAACAAATACAAAAACAGCTACAACAACAAGAACAAATTAAAAAAGAGTTTGAAAAGCAACTATATTCTAATAATAATTTTCTAAATAGACACCAAAAACTCTTAGAAAATGGTTATAACATTACAGATAGTATTTTGAATCCTTTGTCTAATGATACTGGCAGTTTTGATATGAAATACAAAAATACAGATGGAAAATGGGCTACATTACAAGGTACTATGAAAAACGGAACAATAACTGAGCTCAAACAACGAACACAAGATCAACAAGAAAAACTTTTAGAAAAATTAAAACAAAATACACTATTTCAACAATTTCATAATCAGTTAGTCAGAGAAGGATTTTCTCAAAATGATATCAATTTTCAAGACAATGAAAATGAAACTAATATAATACTTCAATATGAGAATCAAAAACACGATAACGCAAAAATCACAGCAAATTTTGAAAATGACGAAATAAAACGTGTTACATTAGAAGATAACATTTCTAACTCATCTAATCTAACTTTGTTAATATTATTGGCTGTGGGTATAGTATCAGCAGTATCTATCTATTTTGTAATTAAAAAATTCTTAAAAAAGAAGAAAATATTTACTATTAATGATTCATCTCCAATTCCAAAATTAAAATCCTTTGAACATATTATTGAATCAAAAAAACTAATATCTCAAGCTCAACAGTATTATGATAAAGGAGAATACAAGGAAGCTTTTGGAACTGCAGGCAAAGCAATTAAATTATTTTTGAGCTATGACGCAGATCTTAAAAGAGAAATAACTAGTGAAGAATTAATAAGATTAATACGAAAACATAATTATCCTATATCTGATATTAGAGAATCTTTGAAAATTACCGATCTAGTAGAATTTGCTAAATCTAATGCTACCGAAGATGATTTTAAAAAAATTATATCATTATTTCATAAGTTAATAAATAAACAAAACATCAATAAAAATTAGATCAAAAATCCACTTTCCCAAAATAGTATAAAGATTAGCACAAAATCAAAGAATGAAAATTAATTAATAAATAATTTGACTATGACTTGTACTTATATAACTTTTTTTTGATTCTCTCATCATTCTCTCAGGACTACATTTTCTATTTATGAGTATTTAAGAAATACCTCAAAATAAATATTTTCAGCTCTGACGATATGAAAATCTTTTAGTGTGTTTCATTACCGTTTGTTGGCTAGATTCATAGTTCACATGCTACGTATGAGAGTGAGGCTATGACTGAATCATATTAGTAAAGAAGTATTCGTTTAAGTGATTGAATTAGTAATTACATTCTTTATTGTAACACAAATAATGATTATTTCCATTGAATTAATATTTGCTGGATATCAGTCATAAAAAAGGGTTCAATATTTTTGAATAGGGAATATTGAATATGTTACCATATTATTTTACTCTTTTAAAATGGACCAGCTGATCAAATGGGTTCAGTACTGCTTTTAAGCTAGATTGGTGGGATTTGAACCATTCGATAAAGTGAGACAGTTATAATGGAATCTAGGTCATTTTAATAATTATCAATGTAATAATTTTTTTCTTTATAAAATTAAAATACTTGTTTTTCTATTTTATATTTTATTATTTGAAATTTTTATATTTCAGAATTCAAATGATTATGCAAATTATAGATATTAATTTCTTATATTTTAATAAATATATTAAAAAACCAAATAGTATATTTGCGAGTAGGATCTTTTATGATTTGCATGCTTATATTCAAAGACTATTCCATGCTCATTGTCACAATATATTTACTCATCCTATCATTATTAACATTCTCAACATCAGGTGATATTAACGCTTATGGCATTTTTCATGATAAAAAACTTGCTGATAAAATTCCTAGTTTTTCTGATCCTGTGATATCAGATCAAAAACTGAATGAAAAAATAAATAAAAACTCGTCACTACCTGAAAATTCAAAAATAAAAGATGAAGAAACTAAGGATGGATTAACAAAACTATTACCAAGTGAATTGACTGTAGTTACCCAAGTAAACAATGAAGGAGGTGGTAAAAAGAACCCATCTGATTTTACAACACAAGTAGACGGTAATAATCCTAATCCATCATCATTTCCTGGGGATTCTGAAGGTATAATCGTAAAGCTAGATCAAGGAAAATACAGTGTTAGTGAAAGTGGACCATCTGACTATACCGTCAGTAAATCAGGTTCGTGTTCTGGAACGATAAACCCTGGACAAACAAAGACCTGTACTATTACTAATACGTACAATTCACCCGTACTTACAGGTACATTAAAAGTTGTGAAAAAAGTCGTTAATAATGGAGGAGGATCTAAGAGACCATCTAATTTTACTATTACAGTGAATGGTAAAGATCCTCAGCCAACATCATTTCCTGGAAGTTCAGCTGGTGTGAATGTGAATTTGAAGAAAGGGAGTTATTCTGTTACTGAGGTAAGTCTTTCAGATTATAATGCAGACTATTCTAGCGGTTGTCTAGGTACAATGAACCCAGGAGACAAAATTACATGTACTATTACAAATTTATATCAACCTGAAGATCAATCTGCACAATTGATAGTCATAAAGAATGTAGTCAATAACTCCAACAATGATGACTCTGCTACAAAATTAAAACCTACTGCATTTACTATCAAAGTAAGTGGGAACGATCCATCACCCAGGTCTTTTCCAGGAAGATCTGGAAGCGGTATCACTGTTACTTTGGATCCTGGCAGCTACAGCGTGACGGAAAAAGGTCCACTAGGATACTCGACAAATTACTCAAATGGCTGTGAAGGGAAAATAAAATCAGGTCAAACAAAAGTTTGTATTATAACAAATGTAGTTAATCCACCCCAACCTGTCATTCCTCCACAATCCCAACTCTCTGTAACAGGTACAATATCTGGTTTTACCTCACCTTATGGAATGGCATTTAAATCAGATAACAATTTGCTTTATGTCACAAATTCTGGGGTGCTTAATAGTAATGCCTCAATTTCAGTGATAAATACTACAACTAATAATTTTGACGCAAGTATACCGGTAGATGATAATCCTAAGGCAATTATTTACAATTCCGCTAATGACTTAATTTATGTCACAAATTATAATTCAGGAATAATATCAATAATTAATACTACAACTAATTTAATAACCGATACAATTAATATTGGTAATTTCCTTGGAACAGGTCTTTCAGGAATAGAAGTAAATCCTTTTAACAATACAATATATGTGACCAATAGCGGATTGAATATAATATCGATAATAAATGGTACTTATAATATTATAATGGGTAATATCAGTCAAACAATAGGAAAATTTTTTAGCCCTGACGGAATTGCATATAATTATGATAATGGTAACCTATATGTTACTAACAGGGGATCAGATACTGTTTCAGTAATTAACAGTACAACAAAAACTTTGGTAAAAATAATATCTACTGGTGGGATAGCTCCTTCTTCTATAATTTATAATCCAGTTAACAATTACTTATATGTCGCAAATACTGGTTCAGGTACAGTATCCGTTATAAATGGTACCACAAATAATGTTGTTAAAAATATTTCAACAGGTGCTGGACCAATAGGGATAACATATAATGAATATAACGGTAACATTTATGTTACAAATTCAATAAACGGGACAGTTACAGTTATTGATGGACTTCTTAATACAGTAATTGATACTATTGATGTATTTGCTAGTGACAATAATCTTACTGGAATAACATTCAATTCTAATAATGAAAACGTATATGTAGCTAACACTAACGCAGGTAGTATTTCTATCCTAGGATAGATCTTGCAATTGAGCTAACACAAACTCTCCTAAACTGAAGTGATAATATACTGACTAAAATAAATTCCCTAATCTATTGTTCTAGTGAGATATTGAACAATTTAGATTGAACTTTCTGATTTTATAGTAACTAGAAATTGCTTCTTTTAGAAAATCAAATGTATTATAATAACATAAATTTTGGTCCTTTCAAAGAAAAAATATACATGCTTCGAAAAAAATTATTAACTCAATATCTGTATTCTACTATTTGTTAATTAAATTATATAATATAAACAAACACATTTCACATTATACTCTATTATTGATTAATTTTAGTCTTGTTTCATGTTTTTGTATTTTTAATGAGAGATTATGGAGGAAATGGGATCCGTGATTTCCGCTGTAATATCAGTACTAAAAATAGACTCATAATCTATAAACAGAAAGAATTAATTAGATATTCCTAAAAATAATTTTTATTTAATTATTATTGAATAATATTGTGTTTTAAGACTTTTAGAATTCTTTTTAATTACTTTAATTTGAAACGAATACTTATCTAATACCTAATAAATGGTGAACCATAAGGTAATAAAATCAAAGTAAATATGGATTCATCTTATGGTCTTTACCCTTCATACATGTGATATACTTTGGCGATGATTTGCCAGGTTCCTTCGATCTTGATGAGCGTATGAAAGTCGGTATAGTTGGCACCTATCGCGTCCTTCTCCATGTCGACGCGTACTACCGCGGTCGTTGGCGTGATCGCTAGCACGTCGAGTCGAGTCTTGATGTCAGGAGCGGTACCATTTTTCTCTACAAAGTCATATAGGTTCTTAATTGGGCCACCGAGCAGATTGTCATTGGTGAAGCCATACATTACGGCGTCCTTGTGGAAGGCCTTGGTGAGCCCGTCTATGCTGCCGACACGTAGCCCCTCGACATATTTGGAAACAGTCTCAACGACGTCTTCAAAGTCCTGGGTAGGTACATTTTTGATATTCTTTGACATGTGCTGTCTCCTTCATATAGCAACTATATAACATTTTTTTTCAATCTGTTGATTGAGTAAAAGTAAAAAAAGAACATATGAGTTATGAGATTAATTTTAAAATTGTTCTGTGATTATTACTGATAATAAAATGCTACAAATGTCGAAAATAGCTTTGATAAAAGATATGAGAAATAAATTTGTGTATGATAATAAATTAAATACTTTTGGATTATATTATTGTAGAATAAGTATTGTGATATAATTATTTAAATAATTTTTATATTAACTTCATTATGATTAATATTATTATATATGGTATTTAGCTCAATATTGAGACTATCAAAGATCCTGTTAAGTAAAGATTATTTCAGTTCCAATAATTTTGAATAGAATCGTATTTCTAATTGCATTATAAAGATAGATAACAATTAAGCTTATTATTATCCAACTGTAGACATACAACTTGTAGATCACACTTTCTATTTTCGTTGGTAACCTAACACAACCTATTAAAGGTTCTAATAATAATAAAGATACAAAATCTATATCAGATCAAAACTTGAATTATTAATAAAGAATTCCTATTCTATCGAAAAAATAAAAATGTAAAAAAGTAAGATTCTAGAAAAGTTTTATATAAATTTCTAATATGCAAAAATACAGCATTGTAAGATCCTATAATAAGAATTATTATTACACCATATAATAATTTTTTGATATTGATCACAAATTATATAAATTGGTATGATTAAGTCGATCTAGATTTAGAACTATATGATTGTAATTTTTGTAAAGTTACATAATAGTCAAAAAACACTACCTTGGTTTTGTTATTTAAGAAAAATATTTGTCAATAGTGAAATGTGGGTTTTTAGCTAATATATTTTTCTTTTTAAAAGTAATATAAATCTTTAAGAAAAGAGCGAAAAATAGAATAAAATATGTCTAAATGGTCTTGACAATCACTATATTTTACTGACGACGATCAACCGTCAATCGCTATCCTTTCTTTTGCAATCACTATCAAATTATATGTCTATCATAACTATCACAACTGTCAAAATACTATCAATGTAACATTGAAACGATTAGTAATAGTAGCAGAGTATTCTAGATATAGAACATTCACAACTAAAAACTATTTTCCTAAGTTAACACAGTCATATCAAATGATTAAATAAAATCAAATAATACTTATATACAGAGGATAAAAATTCATTGGTACAAAGAAATATAAAAAATCCAAATTTTCAAAATGTCTCTAACTTGATAAAAATTGATTTTTCCCTTAAAAGAGAAGTTTTGTATGTTGTAACAGGAGCCTTAATAGGTGCAATAACAATGACTCTCCCAAGAACTATTTATGAGTTCCTTACTGGTTTACCTTATTATACATCATGGATAATATTTGGTCATGTAATAGGAGTTTATTCTTCAGATGCTGCTATTGCAGGATTTATAATCCATTTAATTACAGCAGCTTCTATTGGAATAGTAGTAGGTATCTTCTTATACAAAACAAATATTCTAAATATTAGTAAACCTATAAACGGTCTTATCTACGGTATTTTTGCAGGAACCATAATCTTTGTTGTATGGGCGATTCCAATAAATGAATTTATTTTAATTCCAGAAAACATTAAAACTACTGCCGATATAAATCCAACATTCACACAACAAGAAGTATCTCAAAACATTCAAAGCAATAAATCAAATATTTTTCTGAACTCCTTGTTTCTCAATCTCTTATTTGGAATTACTGTTGGTCTTGTATCTTCTTTTTTATCTATAAAATTTGGTGCACGATATAAATGTAAAATCTGCAATGTGTCCTTTTCTAGAATAGACATTATAAGAAAACATTTACAATTAGTCCACCGTAGAGAACCAATACTACAAAAGAAGATTGCGATACTTGGAGGAGGTTTTGCTGGAGTTGAAGTTCTTACTAAACTACAAAAAGAATTTCAAAATGATATTAGAGTGGATATTACTCTAATTAGCAAAGATAATTACTTTCTTTTTACTCCCATGTTACATGAAGTATCTTCTGGTATGATAGAGCCTAGACATGTAGCATCACCATTGAGAGCATTTTGTAAAAGAGCTAGATTTATCGAGTCTGAAATTAAATCAATCGATTTAGAAAACAGAAAAATTGATTTTGCAAATCAAGTTTTGGAAGCAAGATTTGCTGGTACTCAAAATAATATAACCAAAAAATATGAACATAATAAAACTAGCAGATTATTAACATATAATATGCCTTTGAATTCTTCAAATAGGTTCAATGAGAATATAAGAAACGATTATAATGATAACAATAGAAGTAATATTAATACAAATAATAATCATTATATTAAATCAATAGATTATGATTATCTAGTATTGGCATTGGGAAGTAATACAAACTTCTTTGGAAATAAAAATTTAGAAAATGCATCATTCACAATGAAAAGTCTTTACGATGCATTTTCTATTAGAAGTCATATTATTGATACTTTAGAACAGATATGTTGTTATTTGAAGAAAAAAAAACTGTAGTAATAGAACAAGAAATTAAAAATAGTACTCCAATTAAAATCTCTCATTCAAATTCTCAAGATAATGTTAATAGAATTGAAAACATGAGAAAGAGTTTAACAACATATGTTGTAGTAGGCGGTGGTTTTGCAGGTGTTGAAACAATAGGAGAAATAAATGATTTTATAAAAGAATCTATCAAAGATTATTACCAAAATATAGATATAAAAGATGTTCGAGTTATTCTAATTAATTCTGGTTCTAGAATTTTGCCTGAAATGGATGAACAACTTGGTAATTTTGCTTTAGAAGAATTGAAGAAAAAGAATGTAGAAGTTATTTTGAATAATAGAGTTATCGATGTAGAGTCCTTATCAGAAGATAACTCAAGTGAAGAAAATCAATTGAGTCTTCGTGGCCCAAAGAAGATTAGTTTAAAAGATAATAGCTATATAATAGCAGATACGCTTATCTGGACTGCAGGAGTTGTACCAGAGAAATCAGTTATAAATATTGCTTGTGAACATGATAAAAATGGTAGAATTGTAACTGACAAATATTTACAGATTAAAGGATTTAAGGATACCTATGCTATAGGCGATTGTGCATTTATCATTGATCCAAAGACTGGAAATCCATATCCACCAACAGCACAACATGCTATACGTGAAGGACAAGTTACTGCAGAAAATATAATTACATCACTAAAAAAAGAATTAAAATCTTCAAAGGTTATAGAAATAAAAGAAAATGAACAGAAGAAGGGAGAATTCATAGAATCAGGCAAAAAAGAATATTTATATAAAACTAGAGGAATAATGGCTACAATAGGAAAAAGAAATGGAGTAGCCATGATTTTTGGACATTCGATAAAAGGAATTTTTGCATGGGGAATATGGAGATTTTTTTACTTGACTCATTTACCAACTCTAGAAAATAAAATAAGAGTTATGATAGATTGGGGAGTAGATCTGATTTTTGGAAGAAATTTAACAAGATTAAAGTCACCTATTGAAACAAAAGATATGATACCTAGAAAGAATATTGGAAAATAATAATTTATAATAGGTATCCAATATTAGTAGAGCATTCTTTTCACTATATTTTATAAGTTCATGATAAAAACAACTCAGAAAAGTTGACTCAATAAACAAATTGTATTTGTTGATATAAAAAGACAATAGAAAATGAGTTAAGATATTATGTATTACATTGTGCATGAAAACTATTATACCTAAATAATTGATTGTTAAATACTACAGCTGTAATGGTTGAAGATTATAGAAATCCTGTTATATACAAGCCTAAATTTATCGATAAGATTAGATTATGAGAAGATATTTTTAGTACCAGAAATCAAGGATGAAAGAGCAATTTTATCTTATTTCAGAAGGAATAAATAAATTAACATAAAGTGGTATTTTGATATATGTAGGTTCTAAATATCACAAATTCAATCTATGGTTATTAGATCCGACATAGGTGAATGCTATAGAAACAATCGACTTTTAAAAAAAGATTTGTAGATCAAGAACGAAGATATGCATCTATGTTGGTTTGCCCTATTTTTCGAATGAATATGTTTATTATCATCAAATTCTTTTATTGGGTTTTATTTACAGTCTCATTATTTAGATATCTGAAATGGTATAATTTTTTTATTTTATGATTATATTATTAATTCTCTTTATATTTTGTACCTTCGCTATATTTAGAGTTATAAAAAATAAAAAATTAAATAATATTTATTGTGTATTTGTTAAATTCAAGTAGCTTTAATTCTAGTATTCTCAGCTTTGGTACTTTTAACTAATATGATTCCACTAAGGATAATAAACGCAATTTGAAATACTTGTATAATTATTGCTTCTGCACTGATTGGACCTGCTTTACCTGTTATTGGATTTTCAGGTATTCTAGTAATTACCCATAATAACATAAAGACTGCTGTTCCTGCTATACCTATGGAATACCATATTTTGCCCCATTGTCTAATTATAGGTACGACCCAAAATACTTGAGCTATTCCTCCAATTAAGAATAAAACATCAGGATTACTGATATGTTCACCACTACTAATTGTATCTATAAATTTATTTATATGCAGTGACCCTGCAATCAAAGTAGTTGCAGCGGCTGAATATAGTAATATAGTAAACTTTTTTACCATTTCTCTATTTAATAGGTAATTAAACAAACTATAAAAAAAATTACCAAATTATCTGTATAGATTTCAAAAGTTTATTAATATTGTAGGTTAGATAGAGAGAAATTATAATGTGATATATTTTGTTTAAATGCATGACTCAAGTATTAAATATAATATTGTAATTGATACATCATTGTATAAACCATATATTACAATAGTTTTTGTACTTTTTATTATCCTGACAAGTTCTTTGACGTCATTAAATAATATTGTTTCATGGGCGGAAGGACAACAACAACAATCTGTCAATAACGGTAATACAAAGAATGTAACTGAACTTAGTAAATCAAATAGTAAAAACTCATCAATCATGTTAGAAAATAAAACTGTTAACTATTTTGAGAATGCTAATGGTTATCTTGTTTATCCAATCTCTACAACAACAACATTACCGTCAGTTGAAAGCAATATATCTACAAATAATAACAATGATACTTTCCCAGCAGTGGTAATGATCCATGAATGGTGGGGACTTAATAAAAATATAAAAAATATGGCTGAATCTCTAGCCAAAGAAGGATATGTTGTTTTAGCAGTAGATTTGTATAATGGTCAGGTGGCTAATACTACAGAATCAGCTCAGAATCTAGTTAGTAAAGTAAGAGAAAATCCTTCTGAATCAATAAACAATCTCCAACATGCTGTAAGATACCTAGCATCTTTAGAAAATGTTAATTCCTCTAAAATCGCTTCTCTAGGTTGGTGTTTTGGTGGTGGACAATCTCTTCAACTAGCATTAAACACAGAACCAGGATATCCATTAGCTGCAACTATAATTTATTATGGTAATTTGGTATCTGATCAAGAGTCTCTTTCAAAGATAAAGTGGCCTGTATTAGGAATCTTTGGAGATCAAGACAAATCCATTCCTGTGGATTCTGTAAAAAAATTTGAGGATGCATTAAATACAAATGGAATAACAAATGAAATTTACATCTACAAAGGAGTAGGACATGCATTTGCAAACCCATCTGGCGATAATTATGCTCCACAAGAAACTCAAGATGCTTGGCAAAAGACAGTATCTTTTCTTGAAAAGTATTTGAAGTAACTTATGATATCTTTTATTTCGTTCACAAATAACCTAATTGCCATAGATTTGAGATAAGCATTTAGCTAAATCTATTTTATTAAATAAAATTAATAGATCCATCTGGATCACCTTTTATATTTTTTATAGTGATTTGATTGTCTACTTCTAATGTAATGTTTAAAGTAGGATTTGTAGAATTGTTGGAACCAATTCATCTATATTCATTATTTACCAGTTTAGCAGTTAGTTCGATAGATGTATTTGATCCGTCTTCCTACGCATATATTTTTTCTAAATTTGTTTCGGTATTTGCAAATAATATGAAAACTGTTGCAACTATTATTATTAGAGTTGTTATTTTGTTTTGTAATTTATTATTATTATTTTCTAACATTGTATTGAGTTAGTAAAAAAAGTTTATTAGAATTTATCGTTTTTAATAACAAGAGCTATTGAACCTTACTAAATCAAAAATAGTTCTGGATGATTGATAGAAAACCTTCGGAGAATAAATGTTATTAATCAAAGACATGAAAACTATTTTCCGGCGCATGATATGCTAATCTATGTTGGGCCTAGCTCTGATTGTTAGTCTAATAAAGGGAACTAAAATCAATTCTTTCAAAAATAGGTTGAAGCTATAATATTTATTAAAAATAACAATATCAATAAATTAATAATAACAAAAAACTACTTTATAGTTTAATGCTCCGAATCTTTATGGCGGTACTAATGATTCCAATTCTATTTGTGGTAATAAATCATCTTAATTCAGATATTCAGTTTGTGTATCCTAATTCATATAGACTCTTTTTGTATATTTCTAATGGTGGTGATGGAAATATAGATGTGATGAAGTTAAACCATGAAACAGGAAATTTAACAATGGTAGAAAAGGTGCCTGCTGGTCCAAATGTAATGCATATGGCTCTAAGTCCAGATCATCGTTTTCTTTATGCCTCTGTTCGTTCAGAACCTTTTTCAATAATTTCTTATTCAATTAATTCAGAGACTGGTAAGCTAACTTATCTTTCTAAAGAATTGTTACCAGATAACATGGCTTATATCTCAGTAGATCAAACCGGTCGTTTTCTATTATCAGTATCGTACACTGGTGCGAAGATTGCTGTAAATCCAATAGAATCCAATGGTTTAGTCCAAGCAGAGCCTATTCAAGTAATTCCCACTGGTCCAAATCCTCATTCAATTTTAGTTGATCCATCCAACCGATTTGTATATGTACCTCATTTAGGAAATGATCAGGTAAAACAATTTTTGTTTAACGCATCCACTGGAACTCTTACACCAAATGATCCTGACGTGGTATATACTAAAGATGGTTCTGGACCACGGCATTTTGTTTTTTCACCAAATAACAATTTTCTTTATGTATCAAATGAATTGGATGGTACGGTCTATTCTTATGAAATAAATAACAAGACAGGGATTTTAACTGAAATACAAAAAATTTCAGTATTTCCTCCTCATACTATGAATAATGAACTATCATCAGATAGTCAAGATACTACTATAAAAATTGCAGATATTCACATAACACCTAATGGTAAATGGTTATATGTAAGTGAAAGAGCAACCAACACAATTACCGCATTTTCTGTTGACGATAACACAGGTAACCTTACTTATATTGGAAGTTATGATACTGAAGAGATTCCACGTGGATTCAACATTGATCCTAATGGTAATTTTGTAATTGTTGCAGGACAGAAATCAGATCATGTAGCAGTACATGCGATCAATCCAGAAACTGGTGAATTAAAACTCTTGGATCGTTTTGAGTCAGGTAATGAACCAAACTGGATTGAAATAGTTGAATTTTATTGAAAAATCAATAATATCAAATTTTTTACTTGAGACTAATCCAGTTTATGAAATGGATAAAAAGACATTAAAATATGGAATAGCATCAGATAGTGTAACTTCTATAGATTTACCAAGCGAGTTTGGTCAAACTATTTTGGTAATTGATACAGCAGATCATGTAACAAGTAATTTTATTTTTTATGGCAACATATTGTATTAGTAGCAAATTTTTTACAGGATTCAAATCAAATTTTTAATATCTAAATAAAGATAGTTGAAAGTATAATACAATTATAAAAATTATCTAATTATTTATGCTCAAGTCAATGTGATATGCAAGTCTAGACAAAATACTCTCCATCGTTAATTTGTGATTATGGTAATTTAGATGATGACGACAATGGTATTGTTGTATCAACATCATCTATAGTAATCAAACAAGTTTTAACCTCTCCAGATTTAATACCACCTTCACATTGATTCTGTTGAGAGACACTATATCCTTGAATATTGTTTACATATACTGAATATTCACCTTCTTCAATGGAGACAGTTTTAATTTCAGGTGTTTGAATTCCTTGAAAAGAAGGAGTTGATGTATTCCCTGCTATGTTTATTGTAAAGTCTGATGCAAGTTTTGTACCTCCATTATCATTGATAATATTTGTTGTTAAGATAATATACCCTGGTTGAGATTGCTTTTCTATTAATGGTATGTGTTGTGTAATTATTTTTGGGGCTTGCGCTGGGTCTTGTTGTGATTTCGGAGGATTACCAGGGGTTATGGTAAATTCATCCCATACTTTTCCTTCATTTGATATCATCTTACAACTTATTGTTTCGTTATTGACATCACAATGTAAAGCTCCATTACTTTTGACATATTGTTTTGGTGGAGAACCAGTTTCTCCTGAATCTTGGTGTGGATTGGCTCCCCCATTTCCAACAGTAA
>JANWKP010000191.1 GCA_025451315.1 Nitrososphaerales archaeon
GTAAATACTAACGGAGAAATAATTGCTATCAATACTGCAAAAATACCTTATGCTCATGGAATAGGATTTGCCGTTCCTGTTAATACTGCTAAAACAATATTACAAGAGCTAATACAATATGGGAAAGTGAATCGTCCATGGTTAGGTGTTTCTACAATCAAGATAACTAGTAGAATAGCAAGTTATTATCGATTACCAACTAACGAAGGAGCATTAGTTGTGAAGGTAGAAGAATATAGTCCAGCAGCAGATGCAGGAATAAGACAAGGTGATATTATTGAAGAGATTGATGAAAAGAGGATAGAAGAAATAACAGAGCTTTCATCTCGAATTAAAAAGAAAAAGGTAAACGAAAAAACTCTGTTGTCTGTAAATAGATATGGCAGAAGGTTTGATATTTCAGTGACTTTGGAGAACCAACCATAATATTTTTTATTATAAGATTTAGTTAAAACTTGTAGAATTGTCCATTGACATGGTATCATTTTGTGCAAGTATGGTGGGTAGTCCTGCAATTAAACTAAATGCAAGAATTGATGATATTATCAGCGTATGAATTTGAATTCATAACATTTCTAGTTAATAATATACTATATAAATAATTACTTGAATTTATATATAGAGATTTAAAGCAGTATATTAATTGGCTTATTCTTGTATCGGGATATGATGGTGGGACACAAATTGTGAGTCTAATCTCTTACTACTATGGAGAATGGGTATTATCACCTTGCATGAGCATTCTCCAAATAGTGTGAATTGAATTCCAAAATAATCTTGATTTTTATTTTATTATAGTTTGTTGTAAATCATTCTATATAGTTATTCTATAACAAATAAAATGATAATAGTTGTTATCTTATATAGATTGAGACTATAATATTGGGATTCTTAGTATTGGTATTACCTGTAAGAATTACCAAATGAATACTGCTAGATTATTATCGAATTTTAAATATATAAAAATCTATTACTAAAATTTTTTAGAATTTTCACAATATAGTAAAAGCTTTTCCATAGAGATTGAATCGTTTTTATTTTCACTATAATTCATTAATTAATCTCTAATTTTCAATGAAAGCTTCTACTACTGCAGTCCATGCATCACCAATATTTATTTTATTATAACCTCCTCCACCCAGAGCAACTATTCTTCCATTGCTATGCTTATGAGCAAGACTGTGTAATTTACATGCTGCATATTTATGACTATTATGTGTCAAGTTTAAATGTGCTAATGGATCGTGTTTTAGTGAATCTGCACCGCATTGCAAGATAATTAACTCTGGTTGTACTTTGTTATCAATAAAATCTTCCACTATTTTAAAAGATGCAATAAAATCTTGATCTGTTGAATTAGGATTTAATGGAATATTTAATTTCGTACCTGTAGCATTGCCTCTACCAGATTCCCATTCTGACCCAGTACCAGGGTAGAGAAACTTGCCGTCTTCATGGATGTCTGCAATGTATAGAAGAGGATCATCATCAAATTCATAATAGACACCGTCCCCATGGTGTGCGTCTATGTCAATGTAGGCTATCTTCTTAATACCATACTTTCTTCTTGCTTCAAGTATGGCAATTCCAATATCATTAAAAACACAAAACCCGGCTGCATTAGTTCTTTTTGAATGATGTAGTCCACCGATAGGACTAAATGCATGTTCTATCCCATTGTTTTTTCTCATTACTATATCTAATGCTTTTAAAGTTGATCCTACAACATACGAAGATGCTTCAAATATTCCTCTAAAAGCAGGGGTATCACCAGCATCTAAATAGCCATTACCAGTTTTTCCAGCCTTCTTAACAAGTTCTACATAATCTTTGTCATGAAAGGATAGTATAGACTCTTCCAAGCCCAATTCTGGTTGTTCAATTAAAATTTTTGAATTTTTATCTAAACCCATTTGTTGGAATTTGGACCAAAAATAATAGATTCTTTCATTGTTCCAAGGATGTAATCTTCCAAATCCATATTTTGATAGCTCCTCACCAAATAATATAGCTGTTAAACACATTAACAACTAATAAACAACAAACGCAATAAAAGAATCCTCAAATAAAGATAATTATTGTATGATATTTCGCATACACCTATGAATTCCTTTAATCTTAGAGATTAAATTCTCATTTTAGGACTATCCTTTGATGGATGGAGGCAAAACTTATTTCATTATTCCTGATGTTCGTTAGTTCTAACATTTTATTAATCTGTAAAATTTTAATTAAACGAGATGCGAAACAGCGCACCATTAAATATAAAAAAATATTTAATATTGTATTTTTTGTAAATTCATTTATTTTATCTAGAAATTCTGGAACTATTCTACAATAGACTAAAATCTTATATATTGAATTATTTTCTTTGTTTTATTTTTATTTGATATATTTTACATTATTTATAGGGCCATAAAATTATGTCAAATGCATTTAGCGATTCTCCTAGATTATATTTTAGTGGTAGAAAAAGGACTGAACAAACAGACATCAATCCACTTTTAAAAAATAAAAATTTTTAGGCGCCGAAAATAATTGATTTTTTCATCTTTTTCATTTTATATCCATCTAATTAGACCAATTTCTTTAAATTTTATTAAAGATAATGTGTATTTTATGGATAGAATATTTATTCCTAAATTTAAGGAGAATAAATTATAATGAATTCTTTACCAAATGATAGAATTTCTAAACCAAAAAAGAGTGGGTATGTTGCTGTAAAAACTCTACTTCTAATGATAAGTGTATAATATGAATAATGTTCTTCTAATTCTCAATAGTTATTTTAGTGGATCGTAGAGACAAAATGTGGCATCATAGCAATAAAGGCAATAAAAGTATCAAATTTACTGATGATTCATTAAAGTGTTGTGTATGCTTTATAGAGTTTCAAAGTCTTATAAACAATAGTTCCTTAACCTATGATTCTTCACATATACGAGAATACTATTCTACTGTTATAAACTCATTGGCGCAAATAATTAAACGTAATAACGGTAAGATTGTAAAAAGTCTTGGTGATCGTCTATTGTGTTATTTCTTGAACTTTTCAGATATTAATAATGAAAAAGCATTTGAAGAATTAATTCAATGTGGATTAGAGATTTTAGAAGAGCGAGAAGTGTTAAATAAAGAACTGTTAAAGGATGATTTACCACCAGTAGATAGCTACAAGATTTGTTTGGATTATGGTGTAGTAGATTTAGCCTTAGCTGGTGATAATTATCAGATAGATATATTTGGTTCTACAGTAAATATATGTTCAAAGATAAATTCTTCACCATCTTTATCCCTTCCAAATGAAATAATTATTGGAAATAATTTTTATAGAATTTTAAAATCTTTTTCTAATATTGTAACCAATTATAATTTTTCAAATAATGGTGAATTCAAGGTAACAGAAAATATTGGATACCCTACATATAACCTAAAAAGAAGAGATAATATTTTGACGAATGATGTAACTAATTGTACACATCCTATTATGGAGAAACAGTTAAATTCATCTGCTAAAGAAGATTTTATAAAAAATAAGAATAAAAAAAGAGGTTTCTTTTTACATAAAAAAAATAATAATAACAAAAAAATAATCATAGTTGATGATAATCAAGAAGTACTTTTTACATATAGACTATTTCTCGAAGGTTACAATTATCATATAACCTCTTTTACAGATCCCTTTCTTGCACTGAACTATATTAAAGAGAGTACAGATTTTGATAATCTACTAGTAATACTCGATATTAGAATGGAACATTTAAATGGATTTCAATTACACCAACAAATAAAATCTATAGATCCAACAATTAAGATTCTTTTTGTTACTGTTTTAGATATATTAGATGAGTTATTAACTATAATTCCAGGATTGACAAAAGAACAAATTATGAGAAAACCTGTTGATAAAAAGCTATTTACAAATACTGTAAAAAATATGCTAAATTAGCGAATATTATTTTTAAATACTTTTTCTGACCTACAAAATTGTGTTAAAATCAATTGATTATCCTCAATTCATACTCTTATGAATAGGTTTAATATTAACTACCCAATTTTTAGAAGCATTTTATTTTTTCAAAATTTCTATTGATTTAAAATCCCCATTGCTTGTATATATCTATTTTATCGTCTTCTGCTTCAACGATTATTATTATCGTTATATCAGAAATTTCTATAATGAAATCGTCTTATGAAATACCAAATGAAGTATGTAATCAAATTATGCTAGCATACAAATCAAGAAGGTAAAAGTAAAGGACAGATAGTCCTAGAATGAGGATAGAAAATAAATAATTACTATCTTTTAGATTACAAGAACAGGATGTCAGTGGAAGCATAAACAAGAAATCTAGGTGCATCGAAAAGATGATATTCAAACATATATTGATTGATTGATCTATTGATTCTTGAAATTATACGATGAAAAAGATGGTATCAACTTAAAATGGCAATCAAAATCGATGATGTAATAGCAAAAGCAACTATAGGGAAAAATACAGAGAATAAGATGATAGGTACAGTCAATAATATTTGTTCATAACATATTGTTTTCACTATTGCTATTTTTTCCTTGATTGATTTCCTGTAAATATTGCAAAACCATCGGAAGAAATACACCTACATCTGTCACAATTCCTATAGCTTGGGTTGTTCCTCTATCCAATAATTTAGTAACTACTGATTGGTTAATATCTACTGCAATCACTTTAACATATGAAGGTAACATATTTCCTACAGCAATTGAATGTAACATTGAAGAAAGCATTATCACCATTTTGGCATCTTTTAAAACTTCTTTATATTTTCTTTGTGCTTCTACAATATCTATAACCACGTCTGGAAGAGGACCATCGTCTCTAATTGAACCAGATAATACAAAGGGTATATCGTTTTTAATACATTCATACATAATTCCTTTTTTTAGTATACCTTGTTCTACCATATTTTTGATGGAACCAGCCTTAAAAACTTCATTAATCGATTGCATATGATTTCTATGACCACGTACCGCCAAAGTTCCATCGTCTATATTCATACCTAAAGAAGTTCCTAAAAGTGCATTTTCAATATCATGAACAGCTAGGGCATTTCCAGTCAGTAATCCATGTATATATCCCATTTTTATTAGTTTAGATAACGATTGGGAGGCTCCTGAATGAACTATAACTGGTCCTCCCACAACTACTATTTTCCCTTTTTGTCTTGCTGCTACTTTATAAATATCATATGCAACTTTTTTAATAATGTGTTGAGTAGGTCTTTCACTTGAAGTAGTGCTGCTCATGAATTGAAATATGTCAACTCCCTGACGAGGACGTTCGTCAGGTATAATGCGTATACCTCTCTCTTGGATTACAATCATATCATATTTTTTTATATCTCTAATCATTTTACACTCGGCTGTTTTATTATATGTATCAACGACTATACACTTATCCATCATAATATTTTTGACATCTATCCAAACACCATCATAAAAAATCTGTGTTGGTTTATTGGTTGTACTATAAAATAAGTCAGGCATGACCATATCATTTGGTGCCGGTTCCAACAATACATTTTGTGTATAAATCGGTTGAGCACCAGCTCTGTAAATAGATTCTAATAATTGATTAAGATGTTTTTTATCTTTACCTTCAACAATAAGTCTAGCATAACTAGGATCAGTTTTATTCTTACCAACAGTAAATTCCATTACTCTAAATTCGCCTTTTAAATCCATTATATTATCAAAAATACTAGTTAAAATCATTGAGTCTATAAGATGCCCTTTGACTTCAATTTCCTGCTCAAACTTATTATCATTATTTGATGACGACAAATGTAATATAGATAGATATAATTTTAGGTAATTAAGCATTAATCAAATTGGAAGAGAAAGTTTTCCGGTATATTCTGATAAACTATGATCTTTCTTGATCCTTGATACAATATTATCTTTATCTTCTTCTGAAAACCATTGGGCCATAGTTTTGGCTATTCCATTTTTATCGCAAATTACAATAACATAACCACTGGTTTCTTTGAATACAGCAATTAAGTTTTCCTCCCCAACTGGAAACCATACATTTGTTTTTGTATCCTTCAAAGCTAAAGCAGGCATTGCTGCATTTCCAGTATATAAATTTAACAAATCCTGGGATTGTTTAACACGTTTTTCTCCTAACTTGAGGGCTATAAAATATTGCATAGCAAGAATATATTATAAATTCTTATCTAAATGTTTTAGTATATTTGCAAGGGTAGGCTGAAAATTAGATTCTCCCATATTATCAAGAACCTTCAAAAAAGGAGATAAAAATTCAAACGGATAGCCATTTCTAAGATATTGATTAGATTGTAAAAACATTTCTATCTTATCTAGTTGCTTTACAAGATGTACTTCTTTTGTTTGATTTAATGCATATTCTTTCCATAACTCAGAGTAAAGTAACGCTATTTTACTTGGAAAAGAAGATATTATTACTTTCATTGCATTATTTTCTCTGATACGTTTTTCTCTAACAGAAATTTCTTCGGGCATATAATCTCCGATTATGGATTCCGCCAAGTCATGTATTATACACAATTTCATTACTTTTTCCGTATCAAGACCTAATAAATCAGAAAAAACCATTGACAAAGCAGTTAATGAATAGCTATGGTCTGCAACCGATTCAGCTTTTAGAATTTTGGCTTTGGATATCCATCCTGTTCTTTTAACAGTTTTTAACTTTAGAATATAATCTATAAGATTACCGAATTTATTATCATTCGTTATTACATTCATTATTTATATCAATAAATTAAATTATTCATGTCTAATTATTATTACTATTATACTATCATAATAAGTAAAAATAGTGGTGAGATAGATGATAAGATTACATAAAAGATTTCTAAATTTAGTAAATGTAAATATGTCATTACTATAATAATAAATGGATTTAGATACAAATCAAATAGATATGCTAAGCCTAAAGTAACAATAGCTAACATTACAGTGACAATGATTATTATTAGAACATTTTGTATTTGTCCCATTTAAAGACACTACTCTTTCTTTTCTACTAAATAAATTATTTAAGATTTCCATGCTATATCCGATATCTGGAGTCTTTTGTTTACTGTTCTACTTAGTACAAAGAGTAGATCCGAAAGTCTATTCAAATATATCAGAACCAGATTGTTAATTTCTTCATTCAACAATAATTTTGAAACGTTGGTTTCTGCTCTTCGTGCAATACTTCTAGCAATATGGAGACTAGAGGATTCAACAGACCCGCCTGGGAGAATAAAATAGGTAATAGGAGATAATTCTTTTTCGTAGTTATCGATATCATTTTCCAATATTGTAATCATAGTAGATTGAACTCTTAAAGAAGTAGACTTTGAAAGGTCTGGATCAGCTAAATCAGAACCTATAATGAATAAATCATTTTGAATTCTATTAAGCGTAATTAGAATATCAAAAAAAGATTGATTATTGTTATTATTAGTTTTATGCTGTGACAAAAGAGATATTGAAAAACCGATATATGAATTCAGTTCATCTATTGAGCCATAGGCTATTATTCTAATATCACTCTTTGGAATTCTTTTTCCGTCAATAAGACCTGTTAATCCCTTATCTCCAGTTTTCGTATATATTTTCATATATAACTAAACTTGAATTCAGAGAAATAATATCCTATACTTTGACTGACTGACTAATTAATTAAATAATTAATAATTAATAATTAATAAGAATGTACTTCAGCTTTATGCTCTCTTAAATATTTCTTCTTCTTGAACCTTTCATTGCATTTGTCACATTTAAAAGGTTGATCGAATTCCAAGAGAAATCGTTGTTTCCTCTCTTCTGCAGTTTCGACTACCTGATTGGGTTCAGGATTAGGGGAATTATTCATTATGATTTCTCCTAGAAAATAATTTTTAATCTTTATTTAGTTTTAGAATAATAGTTATGTTAGATTGATTATGTAAAAAATTATATATTTTTTTTATGAATATTTTTTATTAATTATAAAAGCGATACCTATACAAAATAGAATATATATTGAGTCAATTTAAATGATTATTCAATGCCGTCGTAGCTCAGCCTGGGAGAGCACTCGACTTGATTGATTATTTAATTATTCAAGGGTGAAGCTGAAGACCGAGCTGTCGTGAGCTCAAATCTCACCGACGGCATTAATTTATATTATATCATAGAACTTAGAAATGTCGTATTATTGGAAAGCATAATACAAATATTTAGAAGAATATTTTGTTCTCATGACGATACCTTTTCCTTTAGAGTGTATAATGATTTTGATTTTAGCGAATATAACAAATGTACAAAATGCGGTAAAACACTTGATTATTTCAAGGGATTTGATGAGGATCTAAGAGGATGATTTTTGATTGGTATTAAGGATTAATCTTCAAATCTTAATAATTAGTTGGTGGTTGGGTGCAGCTACAGCATTATTCTCATTTTTACTTCCTATATATATTCATCATATTATAGTTGGAGGGATCGGATGGTCGATAATTTTTATAAGTACTATACTTATAATCTATGAAATAAAGAAGATAAAAGAAGAAGATAAAAGGACTAAATCACTATAAAACAAATTTAAAGACTTTCTTTTCCGCCTTGTTCCTCTATTACTACAAGAGTAACAGTAGATGTAATGCCAGGCACTTTTCTTATTTTGTTCGTTATAGTATTATTCATAGATTCTGTATCACTAGATCTAACCTTTACGAAAACATCATGAACTCCATAAGTTCCCCTCACCTCTTTGACATCTGGCAAATTTGTTAATTCGCTGATAATTTTTTCCTCAGAACCTAATGTACAATTAACTAAAATATATGCTGTTGGCATAGCTTAATTTAGATTTATTAATATTTTAGTTTTGTTTTTTTTAGCAATGTATAATAGATATGATGATAAATTTTTAGTTAAATTGGCAATAAAATTAACAATTTATTACACAATATTACAAATCTATATGTATTGAAAATTATAATTTGAAAATATGAGGTTACCCCTGAAAGATAGTGATTATTTCGTTACAAAAGTTAATGAAACTGTTAAAACAATTGATGACGAATTCTTTGATTTTTTAAAGCCAAAATTGCAAATGAAAAAAGTGGATGTAATGTTAGGGGACGGGACAATAACAACTGCAGAAACTTTTGATCCCATAGAAATTACAAATGAATTCAGACGAATTTTACAAAGTCTAAAAGATTGGACTTTTATGGATATTTCTGAGTCTAAAACCGAAGATTTGTATAGATTGTATTTTCAAATAACATGTAATGTTGATAAATTCTATATATATGGATATTTTGGAATACAATTTCATGTTTTGAATTATTACAAATTAGATAAAGAAGTTATAAAAATTCAAAGAGAGTTGATAAAATTAAATCAAGACGTATCAGACTCTTTTATTTCACTTGCAGACAAAGGAAATGCCTTAATAGAAGAGGAATTACGAAGACAGGGATTAGATAACCTATCATTTGAAGAATTATTTTCCAAATTATATGGAAATAGTAATTTAATGGACAGTCTTGAACAGAAAGTTTTAAAACTAGAAAAAGGATTTCCTATAGTTCAAGATAGCGAAAATAAAAGAGAACAATTGATTTCAGAATTAACTGATATGATTATTAAATTGTATCACATAATGCCTGTAAAAATTGACTACAATAAACTAATGCAAGGAGAGGAAGGAGTTGTATCATATTTTGAAATTGAAATTATTAAGAATAAAAAAACTGGAAAACGAGAGCCGTATCTTGATACTAAAAAATTTAACAAGGACATCACTGAAATTGTAACTAGTAAATTAAGTGAAATAGTATTATCATTGAAGGAATTAAGAACTAATACTAATAAGAAAGTTGATCAAGACCTTAAATAACATACCAGATGAGATTTACTAATAGTAAAGAAATAGCAAATTATAATTACAATTGATATCTGTAATCTAAGATATAATAATGAATAATGAATTAAATTTAGAAACAAAAAACTTACCTACTTATGATGAAATAATTAAAGGTAGGGAATTATTAAAAAATTTTATAGGTAAGACTCCTCTTTCTAAATCAAATACTTTTTCTAATTTAATTGGTACAAATATTTTCTTAAAAAATGAGGCTTTTCAAAAAACTGGATCGTTTAAGGTAAGAGGAGCCTTATACAAAATCAACTCCCTCTCTGAAGAGGAACTGAAATATGGAATAATAGCTGCTTCTGCAGGAAATCATGCACAAGGCGTAGCTTATGCAGCCACTATTAGAAAGATTCCATGTACAATAGTAATGCCAATTAGTGCATCTCCGGCAAAGATAGCAGCTACCAGATCATACAATGCACGAATTATCCTCAAAGGTGCTGATTACGACGAAGCATGGATAGCAGCTAAAGAGATAGCCCGAAATGAAAATAAGACAATTATTCATGCATTCGATGACCCAGAGGTAATAGCAGGGCAGGGTTCAATAGGTTTAGAATTATTAGAAGACTTGCCAGATTTAGATGAAATTTACATTCCTGTAGGTGGTGGTGGTTTAGCTGCAGGAGTTGCAATTGCTATAAAATCAAAAAAAAGAGATATCAAGATAATTGGAGTAGAATCTAAATCTTTTCCAGCAATGAAAGAATCTCTAGAAAAAGGATCTCTTCAAACAAAAAAAGGAGAATTTACAATTGCAGATGGAATATCAGTGAAATCTCCAGGAAAATTAACCTTTGAGATAGCAAAAAAATATTTGGATGATATTGTACTGATTGATGATAATTCAATTGTTAAAACTATGTTCTTATTAATGGAACGATCCAAACTAGTAGTAGAACCTGCAGGTGCTGCTAGCCTTGCATATTTACTAAGTAACGGACATAAGAATCGAAATAAGAAAATAGTATCGATCTTATCAGGTGGTAATGTAGATATGTATCTGCTTGGACAAGTGGTAGCAAAAGGTCTTTTACAGATGAACAGATTGTTAAAAATATTTATTCAATTACCAGACAAGCCAGGAGCATTAAAGACGGTAGTAGATGGTATTTCAGATTTAAGTATAAATATTGTAGAGGTGGTACATGATAGGCTTAGTGCCAATGTATCGGCAGGAACTGCAGGTGTGTATCTAAGTTTAGAATTGGAAAATGCAAAACATTGTGAACTTTTAATTAGTTTTATGAAGAAAAAAGGTATAGATTTTCAAATAAGTGTATGAGATAAAATAAATAAATTATAATTTAAATAATTTATTACCAATATAAAAGAGAAAGTACTGATCTA
>JANWKP010000192.1 GCA_025451315.1 Nitrososphaerales archaeon
GATAAGGAATATAGTTATGATGATCTCATAAAGCATAGAACTAATACTGAGCCGTTCGATGTCGTATTTCCAGATAATCCGGCTTTTGGAGTTCTGGAGGGAGGCCCCTCAAAAACTGTGGCTGATGGATTTTACATATTGACTGAACCACTTTCTAAGGGCAATCACACAGTTCATTATAAATCTAGTTTGCTTTGCTTAGACCCTGATTGTGCGGAGCCCAATTTTGGTCAAGATATTAAATATAATATAATAGCAGAATAGGATTACACCAGTTGTAGTCTAGCTTAAACATATGATGTATTTCATTGTATTACGATAGTTTAACATGAGCAGCTTCCTCCCCCCAAATGTTATTACTGAATTCAGTGACTTCGGTTCAGTTGATGGATATGAGCGTCACTCCCAGCGCGGCGGCACCTTTATAACAAATAAATCAGAAATTTATGTCCTTACTATCCTTTTTGTATCTATTATTGTCTAAGTAGAATTTATGGAGTTTACTTAAAAAGATTGACCAGAATTATTTTCATAATGCTCCAATTCAGACTTCTACTCTATTTCGGACATATTCATCAAATTCAAAAAATCATTCACTGATTGAGGACCAAAGCCAGCAAAATGGTTGTTAAATGCAATTAGAACATCACTGATATTTGAATTTTCATTTTGTGTTTCTCTAATCATTTTAACATATTCAAACATATCTTTTTTTCTGTCCTTCACTATCTTGCCAAAGTCTTTTTCTGAGATGCTTCTATCACCTATGAACCTGATATAGACCTGATCTGAAGTTACAATTGAAGGAGATTGTAGTTTATCCCTTACACTCCAAACTAAAGTAATGTTATTTTCTTTTAATAAATTATACACTTTTTCATTGAACCATGATGAATGGCGTACTTCTAAAGAATATCTGAATCTTTTATCCAGATGTCGAATCATACCTTGTAAAGGACTAAATCCTTTCTTCTCTGAAAGAAAAGGTGGAAGTTGTATCAACAATGTTAGTGTTTTTTCAATTAAGGGCTCTAGTGAGTAAAATAATATTGAAAGAGGTTTAACAACATCTGTCAATTTCTTTTCATGAGTTATGATTTTGGGAAATTTCAATGAAAATTTAAAATCTTCAGGGGTTTTGTCTTTCCACACTCTAACTGAAGATCTAGAAGGTATATGATAATACGTAGAATCGACCTCAACAAATTTGAAGAATTTCGAGTATTAGGGTAAATAATCCTTATCATCCTAATTCTTGCTTGCTCAATAATTATATTCGAATATTAAAATGGAATTCATGAATTCTATATTTTCTTTAATTATTTCAATTTCAATCAATATTTATAAGTTTGATCAAGAGTATGATATTCATTGAAATTACTGACAATTGATGACAACACCGACATTACTCGCTTGTTGGCGGGGTATTGTACGGGGAAGGAAATTGATTGTAAGGAGGTCAATGATGGTCAAAAGGGATTGTTTGAGATTCAAAATCGGCATTACGATCTAATACTTTTGGATATTGAAATGCCATTTTACACAGGATTTGATATATTAAGAGAATTGAAAAAACAAGGTGTGCGACATAAATGCATAATAATATTAACTGGCTCCAATTTGAAGATAGATGATATCGCTGACTATATGGATGTTGGAGTCAGAGAAATCCTTAAGAAACCAATAGGATTGGATCAACTTGATAGGATTGTGAAAAGTTATCTGACGAATGACAGGTGGTCGATTCATCAAAAACACAAATAACCTATTTGGGAGGTTATTCTATATCTTTGTTAACATAAATCATATTATAGCGAGTCGAGCCCACTAGCCATCGATCTCACATGTCATTTTAACGATTTGTATTAGATTAAGTCAACCAAGGATAACAATTGCTAAATAGGTCCTGTGCAAATGGACTATACGTTGAGGATTAATATTCTTGGGAATAATTTCATCTGTTAATCCTAAATTGGTAATAATTTTGAACTTATAGATTCAACATTAAAAAACGGAAAACATTGTTGAGAGTGAATATAATTATTCAAGAACAATTTGATTTCGCTTTTACCTCTTGTATCACTTGTTCCAAATATTCCTTAATATCATCTTCCGAGTAAGAAGATTGAATTCCAGTCTCTTGAGTCATTCTAATTTGATATCTTTTTGTAAGGGCTATTACCTTTTTCTCGATATCTTGTTCCCTTTGGGCTGTGGCTATAGTGTCTAGTAATCTTGAATCGCTCATTGCAAAACCTCGAATTGATTTACGTAATTCAGAGTCTTGTGCTACAGATATTGCGGAGGAATAGATACCGACGAATACTAAGAAAGAAGCCAGGCCAAAAAATGATATCGTTACGAGTCCAAAGGGAGGATAAGGAACATTACCAAGGTCAGAGGCCTGATTTGAAGAAAACAGCAACATCATACCAAATGCCGAAATCATCATATATTGTTTAACTGTGTCGCTTTGAACTTTCCGGCCGACACTCCAAAATGCGATACCAAATAATACTCCGCCTGCAAGAATAGTCGCATGGAAGAATAATGTGTAAACAATTCCAAACAGAATTGGATCCGACATACGAAAAGAAGTAAACAGATCCACAAAGAAAATTTGAAATTGGCTCAGAAAATATACCAAAGGGATACTCACAAGAATCCAGTATTTTGCTCGTCCGATTCTTTTAGAGTAACTATGAAGCAATAGCACTGTCGCAATCCAGGTCAAGATGAAAGAAATAATGGATGTTGCGATATATCCCCCATAGAAAATATTATGTCCACTAGCGTAAGTGGCCAGAGGAGTTAAGGAAGGGAATACTAGCGGCCCTGCCGGTGTATGTTTGAACTGATCGGTCAAATAAATAAGTGCAAACAGTGCATTTATACAAATTAACATCATGGCTAAAAAATATGCTAATACTACAGAATTATGTTTAGACTTAAACCATAATAGGAACCGATATGCAAGAAACCCTAATAATCCTATACACAGAACATAATTTATCCAAATGACCACTTCCAAGAAGAAAGTATAGTAACTTGATGTAAATACCATTTGCATGATCAAAGCAGCAAGGATTGCTATCAAGACATATTGGATTGTTACCACTAAGCGGTTTATTCTTCTAAACCATGCACTATTGTGCTGAACACTTTCATTATATCTAGTTCTAACAAATGACAAAATAAAATATTGACTCACCGAAAATGTTATAGCCATAGCAGTAAAGAGAGCAATGCTTGAAGTTGATAAAACAAGTCCGCCTGTAAAAGCAGAAATTTTCACAATCGATGTATCTACTGCTGTAAGAATTATTATGAAAGAGATTAAAATGAAAATAAACTTAGGCCCAAGCAATCCAATTTTTCCTTGCGCTTTAGCCATTTCTATACAAATATGTTTATAACTCATATATGTTGTTAAGTGGTAGATGTAAATTCGGAGTTCTAAATCTCATGCGAGGTGACAGGAACTATTATTTTTAATCTATTTATAAAACCTAGCAGTTTACATCTATAGTTTGACCAAGGTAAGATGTCATAGGTTCCACGCATATGCATTTACGTTTCTATTTTCAATAATATTGCTATCACTTCTAACGTCTTTCTCATCAGTAAACTTGGTAAGGGGTGATAACCTTAATCCAGGTATATATTCAACTGACTCCTCACCGAAGGGTGTCCCATATCAAGAGTGGACTGAAAGGTTTTGGCAGTGGTTGTTTTCATTAACTGCCGATCAACATCCACGAGAGAATTATACTCCTGAAAAATGCGCAAACGGACAAAAGGAGCAGGTGTGGTTTCTTGAAGCGCCTCTCAGTGGGAAGCAAGAGAGGACTTGTACGATACCCGCTGGAATGCCCATTTTGGCCGCTACGTTGAATGGACAATGTGACACCGGTGATTCATCAGTGCGTACTGATGAAGATATTCGTAAATGTGCTACTGAAGGTAATGAGTATGAAGTAATCGGCGGAACTCTCGACGGAGTACCTCTCAAGAATTTAGATAAATATAGAACAGATTCCGGATTCTATAATATAACACACGTAGCCGACAATATCTATGATTTACCGGCTGGCGGTCCATATAGGGCCTTTACCAATGGTTATTTCGTCTTTCTAGAACCACCAACCCCAGGTAAACATGACCTGCATCTTACGGTAAGCGTAGCAAACCCAATTAACCCTCAATATAATTATGCTGCAGACTGGACGTATCATCTTAATATAGTTCCGTTAAACTCAACCGAGACTTTGACTTCATAAAGTTAGGAAAATTTTAAGTATGTATAGTATGCTTCAATTTATCATATGTACATTTTTAAATAGTCTCATCAATTAACATCGCATCAATCTTAGCTTTCAAGATTTTGAGATTCTTTTTATCAATTGCAAAACCAATTGTATCTACTACTCCATCATCCATGTAGACATGTTTAGCGACAGAATACATGTTCTCATATCCTGCTTTACCTCTATGTTTTTTTCTAAATCTGTAACTGTTACCTCTACTTTATCTACCATATCTTAGAAATGAAAGTTCCAATAGTCAAACTTGTTGATTATTAATACTATTATTATCGTAATTCACTAGAATGGATAAAAGTACGATACAAACAACTTGAGTGAGAAAGTACAAAAACAAGAAATTGAAGAGGTTGAACCAACTACCAATCAAGAACAACCAAAACATCCTAAAATGAAGAATAGCAAAACACTCTGAACCCTAAGTTCTGGATTTAAGTCTGAATAGAAAACCATCTCAAAAATTGCTTTTTCGTTTTTTTTGATAGAATCATTTTTTATTAATCTGTTTTATCTAATCTTTTTTTCGCTTTTCGCACCGCAACTGAAATAACATAATTAGTGCGTACAACATCAAATAGGAAGAGATTGATAAATCCTAAATAAGTTGACGGATAAAACCGCCTTAAATCAAATCCATTAATTAACCCGTTCCTTAATGTAATTAATTGTAGTAGTAGACTAAACCTTGACAAATGATATCATAATCTAAGAACATATTTAGACCACGTAGAAAATTACTCATCAACAGGTGCATGTGGTCTTAATGCAGTTTTCATGCCTTGTATAAATTTTCTTAGAATTATGTTACCATTATATAGTATTTAATTAAAATAGTATTTAACTGTTACTCTCCATCCTAGCGTATTTTTTTAACCCCTTTTAAGCGATGTAATAATCGTTTTGATTAGGTACATTTCTAAATCATAAATGGCCAAAATAGACACCTGTTAGTAGTTACCACTTATGTATGATTGTAATATTAATATGAATAGATTTCGTATGTCAGAAGAAATTTTTTGGGACATTGAAATCAGACTTGTAATATGTTTATACGAAACCCCTTGCAACGAAACGAGAAGTAATACTACTTTGATGTTGCTTGGGATTTACTTTTTCATTGGGTATATTGTTTAATTTGTGTCCATCTACTTCTAACTCATTTTTATCACTTTGGAACTGATAATCAACAATTCATAGAGTGAATAGAGAAATAAACTATCCAACTAATATTATTTCTTTAAATTTCTATTGGATTCCACTGAGCCATCAGGATTGGGAATAAACTTATCAATGTTAGGCATCTTTTGATATCCTTCATTTATTCTAGCAGCATTAGATAGGTAATTATCTTTAATGAGGTCCAACTGGCTGATCATTGATTTTTTTGATTCCTCATTTAGATTTAAATAATCTGATTCCATCTTTTCAATATTTCTTGCTATCTCGCTATTTCCAAACATGCTAGAATAGGTTTTCATTATAGAAGCATTCGTTTTGATCATTTGTAAATGCTGAAGATAGGCAGTTTCAATCATGTTTTTGAATTGAGTATAATTTAATTCGATCGTTTGTATATACTGAAGATAGGCAGTTTCAATCATGTTTTTGAATTTTTCATTCGCAGTCATAATACACAGTCTAATTTTATCCTTAAGAATAATTATATAAATATTGTTATTTCTTAAATTATTAATCAATTCATTTTCAAAAATCTATAAAAAATAGACACAATTGTTTCACCCATGATAAGAAATATACTGAAATTATTCTACTAATCATCCTGTATTTTGAAATATATTAGTAGGTGGAGGATGTCGAATAGTCGAAAAACGCTAAAGTGTATTAGAACCTTGTTACCTCAAGGAACTCAATCCCCACAAGCCCGCAACGACATAGGTTCTTTTAATTGGGTTCTACGAATAAAAAGATATTTAGAAAAGGTGGTAGAACTACAAAAAAATAATCCTAATAGTGCAGTAGCACAAGCAGTTATTGATGACCTTTAGTCATTGTATTTGTAGGCGATGAAATCTCCAATGATCAGGCAAAAGTATATCGGAAGACAGCAGGTTTTTTGGATTATTTAGAACTTGAAGGTGCAACACCAGAAGAAAAAAGCAAATGTTTTATTATGAAATACAAAGAGAAGGATGCCCCATGGATCTTTTCTTCTATATTGAAATTTATGCAATTTCAA
>JANWKP010000193.1 GCA_025451315.1 Nitrososphaerales archaeon
ATTTTATTCTTTTGTACTCGATACAAAAGAATATTTAACTTCCTGCTTCAATAAAAAAAGAATATGAATTCATATACTGATATCAAGAATAATATTAAAAAAAATGATAATTATAAGAATCATAATTATCATCTAACATCTAATTTTGTAGATACATATATTGATGCTTATACGTCTTCAATTGAATTTTATTCTAGATTAAATAGTGCATTTATTGATGCTCTTTCTGTACCATTTACTGATGCAAGAGAAGAGATTAGAGAGATAAGAAATGAAATCAAGCCTGAAGAATTTTTTATTTACTATCAGCAACCGCAGGCGCAGGAATTTTATAGAAAGATTGAAAAAATCACTTTATCTAAAATACGTGATAAATTTGATACAAACTTTAGAGAAAAAACCTTTATAGATTCTCTTTCAGAATTTATAGAATCCTTCTGCAATTTAGGAAATATTACAGGTATAGGATATCTTTATCAGAATATATCTAATTTAAACTCCTTTTGCAACAATGTGTTTATTGAACCACTAAGAGATACACTGGGAAGAACATCTTCTCACAATGTTAATCTTGGTGATAAATATTCATTGATCCATTATGATATGCGTCAACAACAACAAGAAGAAGAAGAAGAAAGTTATAGTTCAGAAAGTAACAATATAAAGCAAAAATCAAAAATAAGGAAAAAAGAAAAAACAAATGAGGGAGAGAAATCTTCTGAAACTTCTATTACTACTCCCTTGCTGATAATCTATTCGTTTATAAACAGACATTATATACTTGACCTATTACCTAATTCAAGCATTGTACAAAATTTTCAACGACAAGGCTTCAATGTATTTGCAACAGATTGGGGTACTCCAAGTGCTTATGATAAGGAATTAACTATTGGCCATTATGTAAATAACTATCTCGCTAAAACTATAGATTACATAAGGGAGCATACTGGTTCTGATAAAGTATCGCTTTTTGGTTACTGTTGGGGAGGAGATTTAGCACTTATGCTTGCGGCACTTCATCCAGAAAAGATAAAAAATGTAATAGCTTTTGCAACGCCAGGAGATTTTAGCATTGATAATAATCTTTTAAGTGTATGGACAAGAAGCATAAATACAGACTCACTTGTTTATGCTTTTGGCAATGTACCTGGTTCCTTTATTAATAGTGCATTTTTGTTACGAAGCCCTATAGATTATCTTCATAAATATCCTCATTTCTTCCTTGAAGGGCAATTGAGAGATATTGAATCCTTAGTAGAATTTGTTGCTACAGAAATATGGTTGCGCGATAGTCCTCCTGTAATAGGCCAAATATACAAACAATTTGTACAGGATTGCTATCAAAAAAATCTATTTATAAAAAATGAAATGGTGATAAGCGGAAATAATGCAATAGATCTAGGCGAAATTAAACACCCATTCTTAAATATAATAGCATCAAAAGATGATTTGGTTGCACCGGCCTCAAGTAAAGCATTAAATGATGCAATAGGAAGCTATGATAAATCAATCATAGAGTTTAATTCAGGTCATGTTGGTGCATGTATAAGTTCTCGAGCACATGAAGAGTTATGGCCAACTGTTGGAGATTGGTTGAAGAAAAGATCATAGATTTTAAAAAGGATGAAGAAATTATTTTTAGATTTTGTATTTATAGTTTTACTGAGAATATAATACTTTTACAAAATTATATCATTAAAAGTTATTTACGATATACTATTATTTTATACTTATTTAGAACATATTATTCCTATAGCATAATATAATTGGTATAAACAATATTGGAATACCACATTTGATAGGAGTGATATAGTAAATGAAACTTTTTTTATCAATAAAATGATGTCAGCCTATCAGGCCAGAAGTTATATAGTACAACTTAAAAAAGCAAGAAAATTTTGTCTTTGATTACTAAAAGACGTCATCAATAATAAACTATAAAACAGTTGATGATAACGGCGAGAGAAAGGATAACAATAGGAGACGAAATCTATAGAAAGCAGTTGGAGCAGGCTGTATTCTAAAATAAGTGATGTGTAATGATAGTAACTCTTATTTCAACCTCTTTTTTTATATCATAATATCTTCATATGATGTCCTCCAACACCAAATGGCACAGTTTAACTGCACAACAAGTTTTGGACAATCTTCATAGTCATTTAGATGGTCTTATAGAATCAGAAGCAAAAGATAGATTAGAAAAATATGGTCTTAATCAGATTGAAAAAGAAAAACAGAGATCTCCATTTTTTATATTTATAAGACAACTTAAAGATCCAATGGTGTTAATACTTTTTGTAGCAACATTCATTTCATTTGTTTTAGGAGAAATCATAGATGGAATTATTATAGTTGCAATATTAATCATGACTACTATTATAGGATTTATTCAAGAGTTTAGATCAGAAAAGGCTATTGACGCTCTGATGAAAATGACTGCAACAACATGTAGAGTTCTTCGAGATAATAAAGAAAAAATTATGGAGACCAAATATCTTGTACCTGGAGATATAATTGTTTTATATCCAGGAGATAAGATTCCTGCAGATTCATATATTATTGAAGCATATAATCTGGAAGCAAATGAAGCATTATTAACTGGAGAATCGCTACCTATAGAAAAGATACAAACAGTATTGCCAGAGGAGACACATATTCAAGATAGAAAGAATATACTTTATGCAATTACTACAATAGTGAATGGTAGAGGAAAGGCAGTGATTTTTGAAACAGGAAGCAATACAGAGATAGGAAAAATTACTACAGTTGTTCAAGGTATAACTACTCAGAAAACTCCTTTTGAATTAAAGATCAAACATACAGTAAAATTACTTAGTTTGTCTATGTTAATAATAGTTGGTATTGTATTTGTTATTTCTTTAATCCGCGGTTTACCTGTCCTCGATATTCTAATTTGGAGTATTAGTTTAGCAGTTGCGGCAATTCCAGAAGCACTACCTGCTATAATTACAACTTCACTTACAATAGGAGCATATAGGATGGCTAAAAAAAATGCATTAATTAGACGATTACCAGCTGTTGAGACACTAGGTTCTACAACAATAATTTGTAGTGATAAAACAGGGACGTTGACAAAAGGTGAAATGACAGTAAAACAAGTTTACATTTATGATAATCATTTCATAGAAGTTACTGGGGTTGGATATAATACTAAAGGCAACTTACTATTTAATTTAAGCATCAACAAAAACGATCTTATGTTGCTTGTTAAATGTGCAGTCCTATGCAATGATGCAAAAATAGAATTACTTCAAGATGATATTATCAAAATGTTTGGGGATACAACAGAAATTGCATTATTGATCTTTGCAAAGAAAGTTGGCATTGTAAATGAGGAATTATCTAGGTTGTCTCCTAGATTAAGAGAAATTCCTTTTACTGCTGAAAGAAAGATGATGACAACCTTTCATAGATCAGACAAAAAGAAAGAATATGAGGTTTTTGCTAAAGGTGCACCACGGGTCATTTTAAATCATTGTAATAGAGTTCTAAAAGATGGTCAATTCTTGCCTTTGACAGATAAAATTAAAGATCATATCATTTCAATAAATCATAAAATGGCTAGTGAAGGGCTCAGAGTTCTAGCACTTGCCACCACCAACATTGAAGTTGAAATAGATCAAATTCTGGCAGATAAGAATACAAATAATAATAACAATGATTTTTTGTTTCTGGGACTTGTAGGCATAATAGATCCACCTAGAAAAGAAGTCAAAGATGCTGTAAGCCAGTGTAAGACTTCTGGAATCAATGTAGTTATGATCACAGGTGACCAGAAATTTACAGCATTAGCCATAGCAAAAGAAATTGGAATTGTGAACAAGTATGAAACTGAAATAGAAAAAGTAATTGTATCCGGACAAGAACTAGATGAAATAAATTTTGATTCCCTTAACAAAAAAAATAAATTAAATGACATCAAGATTTATTCAAGAGTCTTACCTGAGCAAAAACTAAAGATAGTACAAACACTAAAAAACAATGGACATATAGTTGCAGTTACTGGTGACGGTGTAAACGATGCACCAGCATTGAAGGCAGCCCATATAGGAATAGCTATGGGAATTACAGGTACTGATGTAGCTAAAGAATCATCATCCATGATACTTGCCGATGACAATTTTGCAACTATAGTCTCTGCTATTCAAGAAGGGAGACGAATTTTTGACAACATCAAAAAATACCTAGTTTACCTATTATCTGCCAACATTAGTGAAATATTAATACTAACCTTTGCGGTAGTAATGGGTTGGCCATTTCCTTTACTTGCAAAACATATTCTATACATAAATTTGGCAACAGACGGCTCACCTGCAATTGCACTTAGTATGGAACCTAGTGAACCAGATATTATGCGAAGAAAACCAAGAAATCCAAATGAAACTATATTCTTTGGAGTAAAAAAATGGTTGATACCAATTCCAATAATACTTGCGACCGTAACATTGTTTTTATTTTGGAATACTCTTAACGTCAATGGATGGGATTCAGAATATGGTATTGCAAAGGCAAGAACTATGGCTTTTGCATTAATTGTATTTTTTGAACTTTTCTTTGCTTTTTCCTGTAGATCCTTTAGGCATAATGTTCATAAATTAGGATTTTTGAGCAATAAATTACTGATATATTCTTTATTAGGTGAAATATCTTTGATTATTTTTATCATGAACTATCCTCCTCTTCAAGAAATATTTGATTTAGTTCCTTTAGCATTTTCTGATTGGATTATTGTTATATTATTGGGTACTACTGGTTTGATATATTCAGAGACAATCAAATTAATTAACAAAGGTAAATAATAAAAAAATAGTATTTATTGTTTATCTGTATTGGTTTGAAATGATACAATAATTTCTGCCAAGAAATGTAATGGAAATTTTACCTTCAAAAAGAAATTGAACATATTCAGATTCTTGGGCAAACCATCTAAGAAATTTTAAAAAATATTGTTTTTCTACATCAGTGAATGATTTTTTATAAATTTCATCTATGTCAAATATAGGTACTTTACCTAATCGTTTAGAATGGTAGTCTAAAGAACATAATTCTTTTAACAATCTATCTTGCAATATTTGTACAGGGTTTTGAGACTTTTCAAAATCTATAGTATGTTGATCTTTCATTATTCTTAGCCTTCACCTATTATTGTTATTGTTGTTGTAGGTTTTTTTGTACCTATGACTACAAATCTATCTTTTAAGGTTTGTTTTAATATGTCTGATCTTGAACAAATTCCAATTATTCGTTCATAATCCTCAAGAACGGGAATCATGGAAATACCGTTTTTATCCTTAACGCCAACTGTTTGATCCTCAATGTCTTTATTTTGTTTAATCACTGTTGGGTTAAATGTCATTGTATATCTTATCGTGTTATTATTTATATCTTTTTCATCTTTAATATTATATAATATATCTATTGTAGTTATAAAACCAATTACAGTTCATTCATTGTTTATTATACGAATTACAAACGATATAACCATACTTCATACCTCAACTATTTAATTTATTTAAAAACAGAACAATAAAATAATCCACTATTGAGATAGGATTACAATTTAACATACGCCGTAATTATATCAGTTTTTGTAATTATCCCATTCAATAATCCTTTATTATTAACAACAGGTAAACCACTTATTCTATTTCTTATCATTATTCTTGCTGCATCTGATAAAGGGATATTCATCGAAACAACTAAGGGAGATCTTTTCATTATATCTTCAGCTAATAAAATCGAGCTAACTCCTGAAGGAGTAGATCTTTGAATATTGGTAACAGTGGAGTGTTTAGTATTTAATAATTTTCCAATGAGAATAGGTGTCAAAGGTAATAAATCTTGAGAAGTCACAATACCAATTGGTTTATTGTGTTCAATGACTACAATTCTAGATATTTTGTAAGTGTTCATCAATAAAATAATCATGTGAATATTCTCATCAGGAAAAATAGTGTAAACTTTTTTTGACATCAAGTCTTTTATTTTGTATTTGTTTTTAACACGATTGGCATAATATTCTACAAAATCAGTTTTTGTAATTATTCCCTTAGGATATCCTTCAGAATCAACTACTATGACAGAACTAATGTTATTATCTAGCATTATCTTAGCACTTTTAGCTAGTGAAGAATTGATATCCACAGTAAGTAATGTTTTTG
>JANWKP010000194.1 GCA_025451315.1 Nitrososphaerales archaeon
GAGTGCGGAGGTGTGTGAACTGATTTTGACACAATTTTGTAGTTCAAGAAGGAGGAACTACTTCTGAAAAATTGATCCATAAAATATACTTCAATATTTCTCTAATCGATCTTTCAAATCCGATTTTGTATTAATTTTTTTAGATAACTGTTTAAATTGATTTAGGTAATTAATGCATTTAATATCAAATAATTTCTCGGCGCCTAAAAATTCCTGTGACTAATTTAATATCAAATTTTATCTATTATAATTAATTCTTATAGTTTCATCATTTCAATAATAAATTAAATTGTTTTTCTACGATTTTCTATCGTTGTATGGTCTTATTTACTATAGTCAAATATTGGAATCCTTCCAATTATTAATAACACTGTTGCAATATCAACCAATGTCTGATGAAGACATAATTAATGGCATAACATAATGATTAGTTTAGATTTTTTTTTGTATAGATACTTCCTAAAATAGGCTAATAGTAAATAAAAATTCTGTTTTTTCGAAAGAAGATGACATAGGCTAAGACGTAAAATTAAGTATTGAGTTACCACTGGAAAAGATCAATATCCATAACAATTTAGAAGTATCATAGGTGAAGAACATTGACTTTTATTCAAGAAACCGTTATAAAATATTATAACAAGTATTAAGTATTTTCTAAATGTTATGATAAACAAACAGCTTATGATATACATTTTGTTCGCCTATAAACATGTTTTTAAACAGATAAAGTAGACTGCTTTTGTAATAGGCTAGTATTGAGTGAGCAACTCTTTGATTTAGCACTACAGATAAGTATCAAATAACTATAAAAAGGAGTAAATTATCAGTGATAATAGCCTTAATAGATGATAAACTGTTCTCACTGCAATTATTATTTTGTAAGTAAACAGATAATTTGTTTGAAAATATTTATTCTAAAATTAAAATTCTATATAGAGAAATTTTTTTTTAAATTTCTAAATAATCTAGTTATAAAAAGTACACAAAAGATAGAAGATTTTTTTGCTCAACGTATCGATTTAAAAAATTCAATTGTTTGTAAAAAGTTTATGATTCATAAAATAGAGGAGGTTGATACTGCTTTTTTTGGCCAGTGTAAAGGAACAGGAAACACGTAAGGCAATAATTATAGGAATTAATAAATATGAATCAGATCCGGAAATTCCACGATTAGAAGGAGCCGAGAATGATGCAATTGAAATAAGTGATAGGCTTGTCAAATATGGTAATTTTGAGATTCCTAAAAATCATTTTTTGATAGGACCTGATGCGACGAGAAGAAATATTTTAAAAGCCGTTAGTGAAGTATTTCGAAAAGAAAATAAAACTGATTTAGTCACATTTTATTTTTCTGGACATGGTATTGTGGATGAGGCAAATAATGAAGGATATATTGCACCTTATGATATGGATCCAGAAGATCCCTTTGTTTATGGTATTAATATGGATGACTTGAAAAAAGTCATCTATAAATCTAAAAATAAATCAAGTGTAATCATTATTCTTGATTGTTGCTATGCAGGAATAGTGACCAAGGATACAAAATCTATTCCTAGTCAGGAACACCAAAATACAAAGAATCTATACGCAGGTTATCTTAAAAATATTGTTAACTCCGAATATAACCCTGATCTACGTCAAGATTTGCCTGGTCAAGGTAAAATTATTTTAGCATCGAGTGAACCTAATACAGTATCAAGAGAAAAAAATAATTGTATCCATATTGATGGAGATAAACCTCATACTCATGGAGCATTTTCTTTTCATCTAATAGAGGGGTTAGATGGAAAAGCCGCAGATCGTGATACTGGAATTATCACAATAGAAAACATTAGGAAATACATAGAAGGACAAATGCTATCAGAAGGTAAACAAAAACCGATGTACTATATTGCCGAAGCATCAAATATAGAAAATATAAAAATTGCAGTATCTCAAAAACAATTTAATACTAAAATATCATTTCTAATCGAAGCAGCTGAGAATTTTTGTGCAATCAAGGATTCAACAACTAATCTTATAGATATACAGGGAATAGATAATGCTGCAAAAAAAGTTAATGAATTGATAAATTTAGATCCAAATAATAAAGAGATACCTAGGCTTCAAGCTATAATAGATGATGCATTAAATATGTATAAGCAATATGCAATAGAATGGATAAATAATAATACGATGGTTGCTAGACTTAAAATAAATGAGATTCAACCTGATTTTTATGATATAGAATTACCAAACCTAATTTATAATTTATCATATAATGAATTACAAAGAATGGATCAATCTAACTTACTTGTTTTGATACATTTATCTTCTGAAGTTAGAAGAAAGACTAAATTTGAAACACCAGAAGATCGAACGCTTAAAATTTTAATTGATAAACTTCGAGGAGCAATCTATACTAATAGAGGTTCAAAACAATTTACCGGAGGTAAGATATAAAATAGAACATCTTATTGGAGATGAAATTATTACAGAAGAGAGAATTTTACATTTAGATATTAGAAATTTAGAAAATAATCTGTTAGATTATAACATATGGATAAAATTTGCGAAGGTTTTCTTAGAAAAAGGAGATTATTACAAGGCGTTATATGAAAAGTCAAATTCAAAGTCAGAGCATGCAAAGGAAAAATTAGTGTCCATGTACAACAAGTCAATAGACTGTTATGATATATCTATAAAACTCAATCCCACTGATATAGATTCATGGTATAGTAAAGGACTTGCTCTCAGCAATTTAGGAGAGTACTACAAAGCTATAAAATGTTATGATAAAGCAATAGCGATAAATCCAAACTATCTTCTCGCCTGGACTAGCAAAGGTGATGTTCTAAATTCTCTAATGAAATTTCAAGAAGCTATCAGATCATATGATCGAGTATTAGAAAAAGATTCTGATAATATCAGTGCATGGTATAGTAAAGGACTTGCTCTCAGCAATTTAGGAGAGTACTACAAAGCTATAAAATGTTATGATAAAGCAATAATGGTAAATTCTAACAATACTGATGTACTTAATGCAAAAGGGTATGCCCTAGAAAGACTTGGTAGATATGAAGAATCTATAGTGTACTATGAGAGGACAATAGAGATTAATCCTAAAAATATTGAAGCCTTAAATGCAAAAGGGTATGCCCTAGAAAGACTTGGTAGATATGAAGAAGCAGAACAATCTTACAATAGGGTTACAGAAGAATATTTTAATGAAATAAATATTATAAAGAAAAAGGCTATATCTTATCAAAAATTAAATAAATATGAGGAATCTATAATATGTTACGATATTTTATTAACAATAGATGCAAAAAATAGTTCCTACGCTTTATTAAACAAAGGTCTTGCTCTTTACAAACTAAATAAATACGAAAAAGCTATAGAATGCTATGATAAAGTAATAGAACTCGACAGATACGAAGAGAAGCTAAAAGGAAATGGACAAGAATTAACAGATATACAAATTACTGAATACTATCATAATGCAATAGAGATTAATCCTAAAAATATTGAAGCCTTAAATGCAAAAGGTTATGCCCTAGAAAGACTTGATAAATATGAAGAAGCGATTCAAATTTTTTCCATTGTAATAGAAGGGAATCCAGATTATGGTATACCATCTCTTACGGAATTGAACAAGATATATTCTAATTATACTTTTCAGTATGATAAAGCAATAGAAGTAAATGAACAATTATTAAAAAATTTGTCAGAACCTGACGCAAAGATGGAAACCAAACTAAATATTGCACAAAATATGATTAGTGATAACAACTATGTAAAAGGAAGGAAAATCGCAAAGGAAATTTTAAAAAAAGTTCCAAAACAGGCAATCTTAAAACAACTTATTATTCGATACTTAATTATGGTATCATATTTTTTGCAAACAAGAAAATACGACGGTAAGGTAGAGATAGTAAAATTCCTTGCTTATTATAGGAACCTTACTATTGATATCAAAATTGAGGAGAGTCAATGGAACTTTAAAGGATTAGTTAATTCAATACAAAATAACAAAAATATAGATCAGTCTACAAAGACAATTCTTCATAATGTAATCAACTTGTTATATGGAATTAAAGATAGTTACAAAATTTTATTTCAAACTGTCTTTGAAACTATAGAACAAATAGAGAGAGAAAAAAAAAGAAGAAAAATGATACGAACAGCAATTGTCTCTGTAGTTGTTGTGGCTACACTTGGATTTCTTTTTGCTTATATGACTGCGGAGGCAAATCCTTGTTCAATACCTACATCTGAAACACTGTCTGTAGGTAATAATCCTTTAGGTATTGATTTTAATCCGAATACTAATAAAGCATATGTTGCTAATGAAAAAGATGGAACAATTTCAGTTATAGATTGTAATGTACCAAATTACAGTCCCCTTTTGAAATATTTAAATATAAATACTGATACCGAACTCAAAGTAGAATCTTCTATACAATTAGCTTATCCTCCATTTGATATAGCTGTTGATCCGGAAACAAATAAAGTGTATGTACTTCATCAATCACCTCTTCCTTCTGTTTCAGTTATTGACGGAAATAATAATGTAAAATTGAATATAAGTATACCTGTTGGTAAAAATCCTGTAGATATAGCTGTTAATCCAACTACTCATAAAGTATATGTTGTCAATTGGGGTTCTAATACTCTTTCTGTTATTAATTCTACCAATCAAATAGAAAAAGAAATAAGAGATGTAGATAAGAAACCATTTAGTGTAGATGTTAATCCAAATACAAATAAAATATATGTAACCAATGAAGGTTCTAATAATGTTTTAGTTATTAACGAGACAAAAGAAAAAGACAATAGAAAAATTATTCCGCTACCCTATAATTCTGGAGACATAGAAATTAATCCAATTACTAATAAAGTATATGTAACTCATAGTCTGAATAACTCTATATCAATTATTAATGGTAGAAACGACGATTCAATAAAAACTATAGATGTAGGTAAGAACCCTATACGTATAGCTGCTGGTTATAATACTAAAGAAGTTTTTGTCGTTAATCGAGGTTCCAATTCTCTTTCAATTATTGATGGGAGTAAAGATACAGTCATAAAAACTCTCAAGATTGCGGGTGATAGACCTTACGACATAGAAATTAATCCACAAATAAAATCTGCATATATAACTAATATCGGTGATTTCCGAGGTACGATTAATATAATAAAATATGAAGATCAAGATTATAATTATATTCAAGTTGGTAACAAACCTCTTGATATAGCTGTTAATCCAACTACTACTGAAGTATATGTAGTTAACAATGGTGATGATAGTGTTTCAGTAATTAATGGAACAACAAATAAATGGATAAAAGACATAGCTGTAGGTGATAAGCCGTTAGGTATAGCAGTTGATCCGGAAACTGCAAAAGTATATGTACTTCATCAATCACCTCTTCCTTCTGTTTCAGTTATTGACGGAAATAATAATGTAAAATTGAATATAAGTATACCTGATGGTAAAAATCCTGTAGATATAGCTGTTAATCCAACTACTAGTGAAGTATATGTAGTTAACAATGGTGATGGTAATGTTTCGGTAATCAATGGAACAACAAATGAATGGATAAAAAATATACATGTAGGTGAGAAACCAGTAAGAATAGATATTGACACGAAAGCAAATAAAATATATGTTACTAATAACGGATCCAATAATATTTCGGTAATCAATGGAACA
>JANWKP010000195.1 GCA_025451315.1 Nitrososphaerales archaeon
GAGATATAGCTCGATTAGTAGCATTCTCATCAAACTTATCTACAGATACAGCAATATCAGAAGTAATGAGCAAACCACTAATAACAATTAATCAAAATTCTTCGATTAAGGAGGTTACTGACTTAATGCAACAAAATAATATTAGAAGATTACCTATAGTGGACAATAAAGGAAAATTAGTAGGAATAATTACAGCCAAAGATATTCTTAGATCGTTAATGGAGTTTTTAAAATCACTTATGAGTCAGCAAGACCTAATGCAATTAGCATTTTAGGGATAGTCTGTAGTTACAAACGCAATATTACGATTGCCAAAGTAGACGATTATTATAACAAGAAGACTCTATTAAGTTAAGCAAAAATAAGGAAGTAAACTGAAAAAATTCTATTAAAACTGAGCACAGAACATAATAGAAAAGTAGAACTTATCACTACTTCATCCTTAAGTTAACAGAGCCATTTAAACTATCAATGAACTGTAAAATACCTGTAAGTAGATTACAAAAATTGAGAGAAAAATCATTGAGAGAAAAATCGAAATTATTAATATATTCAAAATGAATTTTCAAACCGACTATGTTTAGGATCAATCTACAATTAAATATTTTTACTCACTATAATTAATAAACCTAGGTGTGTAACTTTAGTGGAAATGATGCATAGGATATTACATACTTAATAGTTCTCGTTACTGGGAAGACTTCCTGTAACCAACAGCGAACAAAAATTAGTAGGAATACTCACTGATAAAGATATCTTTAAAATAATTCTCCGTAACAAAGATTTATTGTCTAATTATTAGAATAATAAAAATTTTGAACCCCTCTTATTCTATCTTAGAAGAATTTCGTGACCATATTTTTTGAACCTATTTTTGAACCTTAATTATTTTTTCTTTTGATTTTATACTACAAACAACTATTCAATACTTTTATAAAAAATTATAGCTTGATCTATTTTACAATAAAAAGAAAATGATATTACTTGTAGTAATCTCTATTTATTTATTAAGTTCATTCAAACTTTTAATGGCTTCATTTGTATGTTCCAGTGCAGCTTGAAAGTTGCCTTCATTCACCATTTTAATTGCAGCTTCTATTCGTTTTTCTGCATTGACTGCTCCTGGATTATCTTTTAGTTTATCTTCCATTATCTCCTCAGCATCAAATAATGTCTTTTTTGCATTTTTATCCTGATTTTCTAAGGCCGGTATAGCTTGGTTTAAGAACTTTAATTCCTCTGTAAATCCATTCTGTTGAGCAAATACATTGGTTTTTGCCATTGTAAAAATGGACAATCCAATTACAGTTATTATTACAAACACAAATTGTTGGGTTGTAAATGATTTCATAATTATCTGCAAAAATAGATAATATAAAAAGAGTGATGTAACAGAGTTATCAGTGTTCGTAATATTGTTACATCAATAGTTTTATGCTATTTTTTTTATACTAGTTCAACAAATGAAAATACAACATATTATAGTATTTATTCTTGCAGCAATAGTCCTATCGACTTCAATAATATACTTTATATTGGCAACAAATGAATATCAATCTTTGGTTGAATTTGCTGCAGAAGGATTGGACGGGGAAATATCTGAACTTCAAATTGAGATTGCATTGTTTACCGGATCAGGCATAATTTATTTAATATTATTAGGATGGATTTTAGTTAAAAAATTAAATACCATTATGCCTTATACGCTTCTAATAGCCATTTCTACGATACTAATAATTACCTATGCATCATCTCGAACGATAGGAGTTCCTATAATTGGTATAGAATTCTATATTGGTAAATATGATATGATAACTAAAGTATTACAGGGGGTCATAATTGCTATATCAGGATATTTGATATACAAAATAAAGACAGGTAACAAACAGGAGGAGATTCTAAGTAAGGCCTAAACAGTAGATTAAACATCTCTTAAAAATAATGTCCATATATTGTATATTGTAAAATATATAATACTTTATTTACCTAAAAAAATTAGGAATAATGATTGGAAAAAGCAAAGAGATTCTCATCGGAATATACTATGTTATCCATAATAGAATATCTTTGCTTGTATTACAGAAGAACACCAATAACCAAATACCACATAATGACAAAAATTAGTGAAATCAAACAGCAACGTCCAGATAGAATTTCTTTGATTCTAAATAAATTAGAACAAAATGGATATATCAAATCAATCGATACACCAAATGCGAAATTCTATCTTATCACAGATAAAGGACAAGATGCTTATTTGCAATGGATAAAAGAATTTTTGACTTTTGTAAGAATGATAAATAATGAAGATGTTGATTAAGTTAACACATTATTCAAATTCATTAAATCAGGATCTGTGGTAGGTTTTTCTATCAATATTAGATTTTCATTAATAATTTTATCTTTAGTTTTATTGATTAAATCATAGCTCTCCTGAGCGATACTTTCACCGATAATCAAAGCTAGTCCAACTTTATTTCCTTGTTGTTTCCTATACTTTTGCAATGAGTCCATAAAACTTCGAGTGACATCTTTATCAATAACTCCTTCTGTGATTTTGATTAGTATGCTTCCATAGTCTTGAATGGTCGTTATTAACGAATTTGCATCTAATGGTTTGATTGTTGATTTATCGATTATGATGTCAAAAGTAGCTCCTTCAATATTAACATCGTAAAATTCTCTATGATCTGATTTTGAAAGATAATCTTGTAAAGGGATCGCAATTTGTTCAATTGTTTCTGATAATGCTATCAAAACTTCTTCTTTACTCTTGTTGTTGATTGAAAGAATTATGCCTGTCCTAATTGCATTTTTATCAAATAGATTTGACCATTTCTCCAATATTTTTTGGGATCTAAAGACTGGTCTCAATATTAAAATAGTAAATGCAATAAGAAATAAAGATGTACCAATTATAATTGCATCAATCGTTTCATCAGATAAAATATTGATAAATCCAAGATCCATTGATAAATCAAAAATTGTCATTGTGGCAATAACAAATAGAATGATTATAACGAATACAATATTATTTGTAAATGATTTTATTAATCGTGCTGCCTCTGAGCTATAATGAGTAAGTAATAGAGGTGAATCATTATTGTTTATACTATCATCATTTTTATCTCTTCTTGATTCAATTTTTTTCATAAATATGATAAAATTTTATGTAACCAAATATATAAACAATGATATAACTATCTTATATAATTATACAACCTATCAAAAGATTTGATTCAGATTGTTCTCTGTCTCTAACTGTTCAGATGAATATTAGTCAGTAAACTATGGTGCTTCTATTATAAAATAATATAATTATTCTGAAGCAAAGGATAAATACAAACAAATAAAGTAAATTTTACACAATCTAAATTATCAAAGACCGATTTATTTGACGCATTCTCAATGCTATTGGTGAGTTGAACTAATAATTAAGATTTTTAAGATTAGCATTGTCACTAAATTACGTAGTATTTTCTTTAAAGATATAATGATTAATAACCTAATATTATATTATTTCACTTATGCGTTGGTCAATTGAAGATTTTGTTTATGGGGGTACAGATGGAGCAGTAACCACATTTGCAATTGTATCAGGGGCATATGGTGCCTCTTTATCTGTACCAATTATATTGATACTAGGGTTTGCTAATCTGTTTGCAGATGGTTTTTCTATGTCTATAGGAAATTACCTTTCAGGAAAGACACATAAAGAATATATTGAAAAAGAAAGAAAAAAAGAAGAATGTTCTATAGATAATCTTACTAGGGAAGAAAAAGAAGAGATAAGAGAAATTTACAAAAATAAAGGATTTAAAGATGATTTATTAGATGATTTAGTGAAAGTTATAACTTCAAAAAGAAAAGTATGGGTAGATACTATGATGAAAGAAGAATTAGGACTGATATATGATAAAAGAGAACCAAAAGATACTGCTATTACTACTTTTATTGCCTTTAATCTTCTTGGAATAATCCCATTAAGTCCATTCGTAGTTATAAATATTATAGGAATTACCGATATCTCATCAAATCATGCATTTATAATTTCTAGCATATTTACTGCAATTTCATTTTTTTTGATTGGAATAATCAAAGGCAAAATTGTAAAAAAGTCATGGATCAAGTCAGGATTACATACACTATCTATTGGAGGAGTAGCTTCTGCAGTAGCTTATACAATAGGATATATTTTAAGTATCTATATTAAATAACCAATATTCATACAAACTTTTAATCCATCTTTTATTTTTATCTTTAAAGATCACTTTCGATTCAATAAATTTAAGTAACTTTCCATATAAAATGATCTTTATATTGTAGAGTTTGGTAGTAATCAAATGGAAAAAAAATTATCTAAGATACTTGTTCCACTAGATGGTTCTCCTACATCGATGGAAGCAGCTGATTATGCAATTATGTTATCTACTCTACATCACGCTCAAATAGTTTTGCTACATGTCCTAAATGTTGCAGAATATTATTCATCTTTACAATTTTTTGAAGTTAAGCAAACTATAGAATCCAAAGAGATAATAGAGGATGCTAAAAAAGAAGCAAATAAATGGTTTAATATAGTAAAGAAAAAGATAGATGAGAAATTAGGTAAACAAATAGAACTAGAAACTTATATTACTATTTCTCAGTCAACAGTTAAAAGTATCCTAGATTTTGCAGAAGAAAAAAATGTAGATTTAATTGTAGTAGGAACAAGAGGTCATTCGGGTATAAAAAAACTGTTGCTAGGAAGTACCGCTTCTGGAATTGTAACTTATTCTTCATGTCCTGTAATAGTTGTAAAATAAATTTGTTAAAGGAAAGAAATCCAAGTAATTTTTGGCTTTTCTACATAGTTGTGTATGTAAATCATCAATAAAAATTTATCAGTTATTTTCGATCTTTTATTGAATATATAGCTGAACGGTCTTTTAAAGTATATTTTTAAAACCTATTAATATTTTATTATACTATTAAAATAAAAATAATAATAACTAGTAATAACATATCTTTATTATGAAATTAAATTTAGCAATTAATGGTTTTGGACGAATAGGAAGAAGTTTTCTTCGTGTCTCTCTTAAAGACAAAGAATTTATGGATATGATAAATATTGTCGCAATAAACGATTTGACAGACTTAAAAAATATTGCACATCTTTTAAAATTTGATTCAACATTTGGAAGATTTGATGGAGAAATAAATATTGATGAAAATAATAAGTTATTAATAATAAACAACGAATTGAAAATTAAAATATTTTCAGAAAAGGATCCCTTAAACTTGCCCTGGAAAGATCTTGACATTTATTTTGTAATCGAATCATCTGGTAAATTCACCGATGCAAATAATACCAAAAAACATATTCAAGCCGGAGCAAAAAAAGTAATTATTTCTGCTCCAGCTAAAGGTGTAGACATTACCATGCTTTTAGGAGTGAATGACTTCAAATATACAGATGAAAAACATAACGTAATATCCATGGCTTCATGTACAACCAATTCTCTTGCTCCTGTTATCAAAGTATTAAATGACAAATTTGGTATACAAAATGGATACATGACTACTACACATGCATATACCAATGATCAAAGATTACTTGATTCTTTTCATAAAGATCCACGCAGATCGCGCTCAGCATTGATGTCAATAATACCGACAACCACTGGTGCCGCCAAAGCTATAGGTGAAATAATTCCAGAATTAAAAGGAAAGATTGATGGTCTTGCATTACGTGTACCAGTAAGTAATGGGTCAATTGCTGATATTGTTTTAACACTTAACAATGAAGTTACAAAAGAAGAAGTTAACAAAGTGCTCAAAGATGCCTCAGAAAGTTACTTAAAAGGAATTCTATCATATACAGAAGAACCAATAGTATCATCAGATATTATTGGAGATTCACATTCCTCTATAGTAGATGGCTTAAGTACTATGGTTTTAGGTGATAAGGGAAAAAATGTGAAAATATTGTCATGGTATGACAATGAATGGAGTTTTGTATGTAGACTGGTCGATCTAATAAAGTTTATTTATAAAAATAAGAGTTATTGATATAATAATATTATATTATTATGGATTTAATAGGTCCGTCAAAGATTATACCTATTCTATATCTCTTACATTAAGAATTCAAGAATGTTTGTAAGTAAAATATATGAAGTGTAATTGACAACAGATAGAATTTAACGAAAAGGTAATATTCGGAAGAGTATAATCAAATTAAATGATACAATATTCGGAGAAATTTTTTCTAGTTACGGCGACTTTAATTTTTATTTCTGCATTGACTTTTCAATCAGCCAATGCCCAAACAAATACTACTGGTACTAGTACTGTTCACTCAGATATAGATTCTACTCCTGTAGCTGCAATAATTACAATCACTCAAGATAAAAATGGAAATTTAATATTTAATCCATCTGTCACAACAGTCAAGCAAGATGAGGAAATATTAGTATTAAATAATGATACCATAGCTCATTCTTTCACAAATGGTAAAAATCCTGAAGATCCAATGGCAGGAAAAATGTTTGATTCTGGAACAATTCAACCTAAAGGATTTATAGAATATGTTGCCGCTAACCTATCGCCAGGTAATTATACTTTTTATACAACAACTGATCCAACTATAACTGCACAAATCGTAATACTAGAAAAATAACATTTTTCTTTTTTTCTACTATTACAATGTCATATCAAAAATATTTTTTATTAATTCTTAGTTATTTTGGTAGTCATTAATCTAATCTAATCTGTTTAAGGTGTAAAAACTGTTTAGCCTTTATTGAACTGATTGTAAGATAACCGATTTGTTTTTTATAATTTATCATTTAATAATAATATATTATAATTCTTGTTATCGATTAATTGAGCAATGTTTATTTATTTTCGTGTGATATCTATATATTTAATGAGGAAACTTTCCTTGTTAGCTTTAATAGCAATCATCACCACAGTTTTTTCATTATCAGTAATCACTTCGTTCAATCCAAAGCAGGATGCATTTGATGCATATGCTACAGTAGCAGAATTTAGAGTTCAACTGTCAGGTAGCGAAGAGGTGCCTCCAGTTGACACTAAAGCTACCGGATCTGCTGAATTTACAGCCCCCCATTTCGATAGTATCGTCTATTCTGTAAATGTATCAAATATGGATAATGTCACGGCAGCGCATATACATAGTGGTAAAACAGGTGCAAATGGACCTATACTGGTAACGTTATTTAAGACAGAGTCGCCATCGTCAAAACCTATAAATGGGATCCTAACGAGTGGCAACATCACTAATGCTGATCTTGAAGGTCCAATGGCGGGAAAAACACTAATTGATCTAACGAAAGCGATGGAATTGGGCGAAACATATGTTAATGTCCATTCAGAAGAATATCCAAACGGCGAAATAAGAGGACAAATTCAAGGAGGAGGCTAATCTCCTTATTTTTTTACCACAAATAAATTCTAGAATTCAATTTTTTTTATGTTCTTCCACAACAAATAATAACAGCCCATCAAACCTTTTAAAAGATGCTCAATACTAAAATAATGGAATATTATTTCAATAGTTTAATAACACATAATAAAAATAGGACATGCAATTAATTTAATATAATTATATTCAAAATACTGTTTTATAGAATTTTTCAACAATAAAAATACATATACTTGGCAGCACAATTAAAAATATGAATAATTCCAATAATAATACTGTTCTTCCTCCTCATAAAAAAAGCAGGAGTATAACTTTCCGTTTAGATTCTTTTATAGTCGATGAACTACAACGTGATGCTAATCAAAA
>JANWKP010000196.1 GCA_025451315.1 Nitrososphaerales archaeon
ACTGGAAATAGGCCATCTTTAAGCTATAGATTTATCGTTAAGTTAACAGAGCCGTTATTGATATCTTGCAATTTGAATTGTTAACTGGGATTAACTAATTGCAATCTCATCATCTAATTTTTATATATGAATAACATACTTCTGGACGTCCATATCTCCTCAAACATCAGGCTTTAAAAGATTTCGAACAAACATTGTTTTTATAATAACTATTGATGATACTTATTGTTGATAGCTACCAGATTCCGACCCATCATCAGAATTTATTTGTCTTGATCCAAAATATACTCGCAAATTTATATTTTGACGATTAATGTAGTCAAATTTTCATATACCGTACGGAATATTATTGCGTCCGAATTTTATAGGACCAGGGATCTTCAATGATTAAAATTTGTATTGTTGGAGATGAAATGTTATAAACCATAGTGGTAGCTGATATTTTAATAGCACCATCATTATTAACCTTCAATCTAAAGGGCTCAATAACCGTAATGACATAAATCCAGATGGCTAATATAAAGAGTATCGGAAGGGTAGTACTATGAAGGTTAAAGCATACTTCTCTCTCCGATTCCATGGTCTTTAATTTTCTCATAAATTTGGATCAGTGCAGACATGTCATCTGATTTCAACTTCGCTATTGCTTGGTATACATTGCTAGCAATATTCTTTGGCTCTACACCTATAGATCCAGCATTCGTCTCAACGGCAGCTTGAATTTCCTCCGCAGTTTTTCCTATAATAGAATCTCTAAAACTTGCGCTTTGGACGGCATACCCAACAATTAAACGTGTATGCTCTCCCTCAATAGTCTCAATCATATACATTCAATATAGTACCATATTTTTAAGTTTTGCTACGACCGTTCATATATAAGCAATAATTTGAAATATTTGTCAATGTCCCTCTTTATAATTATGTTAGTATGATTAGAATTATAAACCTGAATTTAACTATATTTAATGGTATAATTTTGAGTTGTTAAATGCATTTTAATGGTCTTAAAATGCAGACATCATGCGAGCAGAACCAGCATCTCCTTTACAATATATCTTTAGTATTCTTGGTCCACATAATGTTACTAGAAACATAAATAGATAATATTTACTAAATCCGATAATTTTATTGTCTTGATTCAAATTAGTTGAAGTTCAATCTCTGATAATTAGGGTTGACACGCGCTCTGTATGCCATTTAGAATTCCATTCTATCTGATTGCAAAAAAAAAACAAATGGGGCTTATAACGAAAATCTTTCCTGCAGCAACAGACTCCCTTCAATTCATGCAGCCGTTGATGTATTAATGCAGTTATCATTAGGAGTGCTTAATGTAAGGCTCTTAGTTATAATATTAACATAAGTCAAGATTTACATGCTCATGACGACGTAAGATTAAAAAATTTTTCGGAAATTGTATTCTAATCGTGTTTGAATTAATTATTTTATCTTTTGATAATACGGCTATGAGTGTATTGTATTATTCCTTTTGGAACTAAATCATTTTTAGCAACAAAAATAATATTGCCTTAATAATTTGTCGAATAATTAATTGTTATTAAATATATCAATTTCAAATTAGAAAAATAACATGAACAAAGCTGATTCAACAGAGTCATATAATATATATCCATAGAGGTTTTCTTTATTTTTTTACGCCAAATATTAAACCAAATACGGTATTTGCAAAGAACATCATTAAGGCAATAACGATTGGTGGTGGCCCACTTCCTATAGCCTACACACCTAGCAATTATAATATACTTGTAACAGATGATGGCAATTCTGTTTCGGTGATTGAAAATCAGTTATTTTCTACATCCTTTCATTAAAGTTTGTGTTGTTACTACTAACAATTGAAATATTATTCAAGTTAGTCATGGCCGTAGATAGTTTTACGGATATTACAATTCATCCTCTTGTTGACAATTAATTTGCATTGTCGCTATTTTGACATTCTTATTTTGAAAAGTCAATGGTGCATTCATAGCCTTCCCTTTAGTTTAGGATAAATTGAATGCGATAACATCAATCGTACTTGTTCTGGAATTCCATATGTGGTATATTTCAATTAATTCAAATACGAGTTTGCTAGTGCAGCGGTTTCAACATCAAACAATATTACAATTGTCAATTTGGAAATTAAGGAACGTATTTATGTAGACGAAAAATGGTCAACTAATTTTATAATATTATTATTCGACTAAATGAAATATGGTCCGCATTTTCTATAATTCGTTCTAAAATTATAGAGGGGATTGTTCTCGAAATTCTGTCAATGGACTGGGCGAGATTTTAAACCTTACGACATGAGGTTTCTGTTAATTAAGCATATATCCTTGAACAATTTATTATAAATTTATCATTATCATAGATTTTTTAGAAATAGGGTTCAGGTTATTTCTGATGACATCTATAATATCATATGTAATTTCCATATCCCATATAGATCCTTATCTCTAATGGATTGACTAATGAACTATTTATTGATAACCACTCATCCAGAAATCAACAGCAGAATATTCCGGCCTATTCGGTTTATAGTATTTATCCTGCCACGAATCATCCTCATCTAGGGAACTCAATGTATTTTCTTTTTCCTCTTTTACTTTCCTTCGCAAGCGGTAATGATCATAAATATCCATTACATGGGTTGCATTAGCTTCACAAACTGCTCTATTATTTTGAATTATAAGTAAATTTTCGTCATTGGTATATGATGCTCTAACGCCAAGGTTATGACTACCAGTAATTACAGTGCAATTATCTGAGAATGGATCCACCACAATTATCTTATCATGAACAATAGTATGAGCTGTTGGAGAAGTTTTGAGTAATTCCTTTTGCCAATAACTAAATTGATCATCTATAACTACTGAGCTTAGAATTGTACTTTCGGGTTTTTCAGCAGAGTAATGGTATAAATCAACTACCTCTGATTCTTTAGTCTTGGTTAGTTCTTCATCAGTCAAAGCACCTCTAACAAAGATATTTGAGTTACTTTTCTGTACTTGTCTAGCGACTTCAATAAAATTAGGTTTACCGGGTTTAAATGCAAGGAAAAGTATAGCCTGTTTAGCATTTTTGAGTATATCAAATACCTCAGTCATGTCAGAAGGTATCTTGGGATTTTTTGGTTTGTTCTTTTGTTTTGTATTTGGTGAAAACCATAATGAAATGTTGGTGTTTCCCTTCTCTACTTTGAATTTGTCAGACGCATTATTACGTTGTCGAAATTCAATTGTTTGCTGAGTGTTATCATCTTTTAAAAGGTTCCAATATTTGTAATATGTTGAAACTATTTCTGCGGATTCAATTATTAATGCGTTATTCGTCTGACCACATAATCCCGAAGGAGTCCAATTGGTGCTACCTGTAAGAACCGCCTTAGGACGATTCGATGAATCTACATAAACCATGAATTTGTTGTGACCAATATGTCCCCCACCCAACATTCTATCAATGACATCTACGTTAGATTCGTGCAAAGCCTGTCGAGTGGAGCGGTTAACCTTGTCGTCGGGACCAGTGTTTGATAATATTAGATGTACATATGGAGCTCCCAAAACCTTAGACTCAAGTTCCGTATCAGAGAATTCGTATAATGCTCCATAACAGTGTCCACTATGGGTTTTTGCTGTATCCAATAAATCAAATAATGTATCTCGCATATTAGGTGCCAATCTAATTCTTAGAGGGTCGCCTGGCTGATCTATTCGATTAACCAGTTCCTTATAATTTGGGTTCCCACTAGTAGATTTACTAAGCGAACGAGTTACAGCTTGAGTGGCAATAATGCCGCGATTAAAAAATACAGAAATATCCCCACATCGAGAATTGAGATTTACCGGGTTTGTTAATAACGTACAGGAAGGATCTTCATGTGGTTTCAAATTATCTTCGGTACCTACCATAGGTACGACCTTATACTGATAGAAGCCGCCTCTTTTGGCTGTAAAGTCTCTCCAATTGAACTTTTGTACTGGGCATTCCATAGTGGTTCTAGGTTCAGAAACTTCTGATGGATTATGTTCTTTGAAGCCAACCCAGCCAGGAGGTATATCTTCAACTCTGGACTGTAAATCAATCCGAGATACACAAAAACCTAAACCCTTAGGGATCTTTTTATATTTCCAAACAACTAATCCCATATCATTATTAGAAAACGCAACCGCCTTCATTTCGATATTTCAATACTTTGTATATTTTTTGACATACGGATCAAAATCAATAACTGGTACAAAAACTTTTGAAACAAAAGGAAGGTATCTTTGGTGAAAATGTTCGATTGACTCAAACAATTACCAGATATAGGTAATAGATAATACTATTTTAAAGCGGATTCTACGAAATAATATAGAGAAAATTTGTCTAAACATTTTGACAAAGGACATACCATTAAATCAGCAAGTGTCTCTATAATAATATATATCTAAATCCAAATGAAAGCTATTTTGGATTAAAGTATTTTATATATGGAAATGAAAACGGGTCGCTAATATCATGACCAAAGGGTTCTTCATCAAGACCAAAGTGTCCATACCATTCCTCTGCAATCTTATCAGTCAATAGTTTCAAATCTACTTTTAATCTATCTCCGCTAATTGATGCTTCTGATCCACTGAAAACATGAGAACACGCTGTCAAAGCAAACAGTGGGTTAGTTTTCTCAAAGTATATCGATCCTGACAGTGGATATTTTTTCACACAAGTCTTGCATGATCTTCCTTCGGTACCGCCATATGGATAGTATGGGGAGGGTGATGTAAAATAATGAAATTCTCGTTCATGTTCATCCCTATTCATATATTCTATTCTTCTTATCTCCGTCTTATGAAATCTACAGCTCATTCCTAAATATTTACTGTAACCTGCATTAACAATTCCAACAGGAAATAAATTGGGTGGTTTTAAAAATATCAGTATTGGTTCATAGTCATATTTATGATCAGCAATGGGCATAATTCCGAGACAATTTTGGTCTAACCAATACAAATAATACTGTATACAATATTCCTGAAGCAGATTGTTATACAGAATTCTATAGTACAATCCTTCGGGAGGCGGAATTGAATATTTGCTGCCATATATTATAGGTTGATATAATTTGGCCATTACATCGCAGAAATAAACCTCAAGTTCTGGTAGGTTAAATTGACTATTTATGGGTTCTAATTCCAGTTTTAAACTGTTTCCCAAAGTTAATTGCAATACATAACATTATTAGACTAAACATTAAAGGTTTTAAATTTCTCTGCCCCATCAGAAATCTAGAACTACGAATATTGCAATAAACATAATTTACTGAGTAGAATGATTATGACAATTTGTTTTAGTTTATGAATTCAATTTTTAAATTAGAATTGAAAACAAGATCTGGTAACCTCCAAAATAAATCTTCAATATTTGCAACTATATTCTGCAATGCGTGGACTTTTGATAGTCGGTAGGACATCCTGCATATTGGATAACTCTTCGATTTCCCTTTTCAAAGTATCTCATTTGAAAATCGTCTCTTTTAATTTTGGTTTGCCATATGGAAATCAGCATTTAATCTTGTCTCATCAATTTCTTAAAAACAAAAAGAGTATTCGGATTCGGCTGTCTTATTACTTGTTAAAGCGTAATCGTTTTTTGAACAAAAGTCTTTTTTCTGATAGGTTTAGTAACGGGTATAGCAATTGATGATCATCTATTTGATGAAATTCATTTTCTATGCTGGTATGAAAAAAAAGTACATTCCCAAATTGCCTTTGATTTAGATTTAGAGATGCCCAGGAATGTATGAGAATATTAAGAGCCTAAATATATATACCAAGATTAAGGATCGAATTGATTTGACAATATTATCAACATTATCTTCTAACCCTGTAAAATAGTTATATTTAAGTTCAAAATATATCAAAAAATGTGCATTGGTAATGGTTATGTTACATTTTTGTATTATGATATATCGAGCTTAGAATGATAAACTTTAGTGAATTTTTCATTTACTAAGGTTGTTATATGAGAAAGACTCTTCCATTCCTTTGTGTAAAAATATGTTGTCAGATTAAGAATGATCTTATTGTAACCATAATGATTTTATGTCGATATAAATTTAGTTATCTTATTTATCAATTTTTTCTTCGAAATTGATTTACTAATAAAACAACAGTTTTCAATATTGTACTGCTCAGCTAAATAAAGGAAATAAGATTTAAAATGTGTTAGAAAACACACCTTAATTATATTATTAGGATCCATAAGTTTGATCTTATTATATAGAACAAAACCATTCATGAGAGGCATTCTAATATCAATAATTAACAGATCATAGAATGCAGGTTTATAGTTACTTAGTGCGACCGTAGGCTTGTCATATACATCTACATAGAAATCTGCCTCCTCAAGAATATTTTTAAACTTTTTAACAATTTGTTTATCGTCATCTACAATGAGGATTTGGATTTTACTTGATATCATACTTTTATCTAAATTGCCACTCATTTTTTAACAATGTTTTACGTCATATAATAAACAGTTGTAAATACATTCGTAAATAATTATTTTAAGTCATTATTTTTATTTGTCAACGGAGTTTAAAAATGGTTTGAATGATTAAAAATGATCTTTAATATTAGATCGGTACCATAACTATACAAATGATCTTGAAGTGTGATAATGTTATATAGAGCCAATAACTAAAGATTCCATGCAAAAGCAATATTGTCATTCTTTATTCTTAAAAGGGTTTATTGAGGAAATTGAAATTCATAAAATAACTATTCCTAATTTTATTTCTCGTGAAACCAATTTGATCGAAATAGACGAATTAGTCCCTTCAATTAGACAACATGGTTTGATCCATCCCATAGTTGTCAGAATTAAGGATGATCATTTTGAGATTGTTGCAGGTATGAGAAGATATTTGGCTTTTAAAAAACTTGGATGGAGAAAAATATTAGCTCATATTATGGAGATTGACGATAGAATGGCTTTTGAGATTTGTTTGGTTGAAAATATTCAACGCAAAAGATTGAATCCAATCGAAGAAAGTCGGGCATTTAAATCCTATGTGAGTGATTTTGGATGGGGTGGCGTATCTGATTTGGCATTCAAAATCTCTAAGAGCAAATCTTATGTTTGTAAAAGACTCCTTCTACTCGATTTACCCGCAGAAATATTGGAAGGTGTACAAAATTATCAATTAAACAGCAGCGTAGCTGAAGAAATCGCTAGTGTAAAAGATAAAGAAAAACAAATAGAGGTATTTGAACAGGTTATAAATAAGAATCTAACAGCAAGGGAAACGAGAGAATTAACAAAATCAACCGCTAATTCAGTTTATGTTTTTAAGCAAGAAGATTTGGAAGATTCGACTAATGAGACCGATATGGCTATGATAGATCATAAAGTGCAAAGATCCTTTGATAAGACAATAAGCATCTTAAAACTGACACTTTATCGAATGGGAGTTATTATTGCCGATATGGAGAATAACTGGATGGTTTATGAGATGTTGATGCAACATAAAAATATGATCAATAGTCAAATAGATATTTTGATAAAGCAAAAGAAAAAATTGGGTTAATCTCTTAAGAAGTAATTAGTTAGCTCTGCGGATACATAAGGTTTAGAACATCATGAAAATTAGTTTTTTAAATGACTTGTTAATAATTAAGAGATCCATTTTGATATCTTAGTATTAATAGTATATCTCTGTTTTATTGACCGAAGATTTTTATCAAAACAAAAGAAACTCTATTGTATATTAAAAAGATATTAAATCATAAAATTTTAAAAATGACCTTTGGTTTAATATGTCGTTACCTTCAATGGGAGGAAGTGTTTGTTGAATCTGTGGTAAATTTTGAATGCATTTATCCACATCGATCATACCTGCGCCGAAAATTATGGATTTTTTATAACTGTTATTTTCATACTCCATTTCCTTATATAGAGGAAATGCCGTATCAATAAGGAGCTCTTTTATAAGATGTGCCAAATTCCTGCTATTTTGAATTGGTATTGATTTTAGCATTTCCCATTGTTCATCATCAGTTATGTTATTCTTTATTTTAAAAGCTTCTAGTATAAGGCAAATAGATGCGGCTGCCACAGGTGTTGCCATGGAGGTTCCACTTTTGAAAGTATAATATTCCTCATAATTGTGAGGTAGATTTTTACCAAAATATTCGATTATGGTTTCGTCTTTCGGTTGTTTAAATTCAGCATTTCTTAATTTAGCTGCTAGAATATCTACACCAGGTGCACATAAATCTGGTTTTATATTGTTAAAGTCATCTGATGTGGTGTTAGGTATTTTCACTGGACCAATACTACTAAAGTTAGCAACTCTGACTTGACTTGTTTGTAAATTGAGTTCTGCTGCACCTATCGTTATAGCAGAAGAATTAGCGGCTGGTGAACCAATTGTACTTACCTTACGTTTTTCTGAATTTGCTGGATCGATTCCTTGATTTCCTGCAGCTACAAGTATAATTTTTCCATGCACATCTACTGCCTTTTGGACAGCCTGACTCAATGGATCGGTTCCATCCTGCGGTAGTGCAGTTCCAATACTCATATTGATTACATCGACCTTGTTCTCTATAGCCCACTCAATCGCACTTATAGCGTTACTGATTTGAGAATTTGAGGGATGAAATACTCTGCCTATTAACAATTCACAATTGGGTGCCAGACCCTTGACTTCTCCCTTTGAGGCATCACCACTTCCACCAATTGTAGCCGCAGTATGGGTTCCGTGTCCCGTGGTGTCTGCCACATCTGTTTCAGATGGTCCTACCCCTGTAAAATCCTTCTTCAGTAGTATTCTTCCTCTAAAGTCTGGGTGTTCTTCATCGATCCCTGAGTCTAATACAGCCACCCTTATTTTCTGTCCGGTGTAGGTTTGATTTTTCATAATTTTAGTACTACCAATAAAAGCGGGAATAATTTCACTGATTTCAGCGTATTCTTCCATCGACCTATCAATAGAGATTTTTACGATGTTTAACTGGTTTGCTAAGTTTGCATTCTGTATGCTTCGAATTGAGACTGCATCTAACTTCGTAGCCATACCACTTATTATATTAATTTTGTCAGTTCGGTCTATGATCGTATTTTTAATGTGTTCCTTATGAATTTTGGATTGCACTTCAAAAGTATTGGTAACTTCAGAGAATTTGCTTTCAGGAATCGCATTCTCAAAAGTATCAAGCATTGCTTTTGAAGGGATTATACTATGTAGAATGTCTTCTACAGAAAGTGTTTTAATTTCATTCTCTGATAAATTCTCTTCTTCTGAGGAAAAAACGGACAGTTGATCTACTCTTTTAGATTTAATCTTGTCCCACACATTATCCAGATAACCCGGTTGAAATTGAATTATGATAGGTACTAATGTACCATCGGGAGAGCCTGTTTTCTTTACCTCTGAGA
>JANWKP010000197.1 GCA_025451315.1 Nitrososphaerales archaeon
ATATCATATCTGTAATTAACAAGTGGCATGATGGAACATATTTGTCTGTATTTCAGTGTAGTGTATTCATATTACCTAATTTTATCTGTTTTTGGATTGATTTGTATGTGATTAATATTTGTGGAGGTAGGGATACGAACTGTGGATAGAACACCCGGGCATGATGTTGATATTAACTTTAAGTATGTATTATTGTATAGATATTCATTGTATTAATAATTTCTAATTTAATTATTGTTATTATATATTTATCAATTAAGATCAGTAGTTTATTTTTTAATTTATGAGAATAATTTTTTTTTTTGTTATTATGTATTAATAGATAATTAAATATTATAAACTGGAGTTCACTTACATTTTCTATATAATTTAAAATTTATGAACTACTCTTTTTCTTTTCTTTAAGATAAATTAAAAGATTAAATTATATATAAGGTACTCCATAACAAAATGCAAGGAAATACTACCTCCAGTAACATTGATGAACAAAAACTTCATGACTTTATGCTAAAAGCTGGTGGAGATATTGCAAGTACTCTGAGTTCTATCCTTCTGATTATTGGAGACAGACTTGGCTTATACAAGGCAATGGCAGAATCTGGAAAGCCTATTACATCAGAAGAATTAGCAAAAAAGACTAACACAAATGAACGACTTATTAGGGAATGGCTGGCAAATCAAGCTGCTGGAAGCTATTTAATATATAATTCATCAGATGGAAAATATACTCTTCCGCCTGAACAAGCAATGGCATTAGCAGATGAAAATAGTCCTGTGTATATTCATGGAGCATATCAAGCTATAAGATCTTATTTTAAAGATGAAGATAAGTTTGTAGAAATGTTCAAAACTGGAAAGGGATTAAGATGGGGAGAGCATCATCATGATCTCTTTGAAGGTACTGCAAGATTTTTTAAACCTAACTATGTAGGCAATCTTGTGAGTTCATGGATTCCTTCACTAGATGGAGTCGAAGAAAAACTAAAAGAAGGTGCTAAAGTTGCCGATATTGGATGCGGATATGGTATATCAACAACTCTTATGGCCAAAGCCTATCCAAATTCTAAATTTTATGGTTTTGATAATCATATTCCATCTATTGAACAAGCTAAAGAACAAGCAAGAAAAGAAGGAATAACAGAGAATATAGAATTTAGGTCAGTCTCTGCAAACGATAAATCAATTGGCAATGATTATGATCTAATTACTTTTTTTGATTGCTTACATGATATGGGTGATCCTATCGGAGCAATGAAATTTGCAAAACAATCACTTAAACCAGATGGAACCTGTATGATCATAGAACCAATGGCTAATGACAAGATAGAAGAGAACTTTAATGTGGTAGGCAGAACATTTTATGCAGCATCTACTCTTGTATGTGTCCCAAATTCTTTAGCAGATAATGGTCCTGCATTAGGTGCACAGGCAGGTGAAAAGAAAATAAAAGAGATAGTAGAAGCAGCTGGATTTACCAAATTCAGGCGTGCAACTCAGACACCATTCAATTTAATCTATGAAGCAAAACCTTAGCCGTAAATATACCTAATAATAAAATTTTTTATTAGATTCTCATGTATCTAATTCAAGACATTATAACTTTTCCACTCAATTCATGAAGAAAATCTTCAATTAACATAAATATTTTTTAATTATATAAATTTAAAATAAAGTTCTATATCTAATATTATTTCGTTATATAATATAGTCAAAATCTTTAGCTCTAAACCTAATTCTTTTACAAATTTTTATATTATTTTATTAAAAAACCTGAAGAATAGAATGAAAACTAATTGACTTATTTCAAGGCAAAATACTATAAAGTATTAAGATACTATTACAACCCTAATTAGAGAAGGTTCAATAGAATGAAAACTATTAGATGAACTTTATGCTATTATACTTATGGGTTGGCAAAAGTTATATCTGTAAAGAGCGCCCGGGCCGGGATTAGTATCCTCGGTTCGAATCCTCTTATTTGTAGGATTCATGAATGACTTTAACATATACTATGAAATAACCTTTACTTTTTGCTATCAAATATAGTATTCCTATTATTTGGAAAATGTTAAAAGAATAATGTGAGACTCGAATCTTGCAATTATATCCTCGGGTTTATATCATTTGAATATTCTAAAATATTTACAGAATTAGCATGGAAGAGGTAGGATTCGAACCCTGCAACTACATTCGCGGGTTTATATCATTTGATTTGATTGAGATTAAAAGGATTTACAGAGTTGATAAAGACTTAAAATCTAAAGGAGTATAGCATTTTTCTTATTATAAAATTATATATTTTTAGATATTGAACCGCTTATTGCTGTTCTTGGGATTATAGTGAATTATGTTACTGAATGAATGTTCGATTGTATATATGAAATTGTAATTAAAGCACGAATCTCGACTTATATAGAATGTTTAATATAGTTACAAAATCATGGTAAGCTATAATAAAAAAAATGAGCATAACAATTTGCTCCCGCTGTATGATTATTGTTGGACTGATTTGATCTTTAGCTAGCTATTGTTATCAAATTCTCCTACTGCAACAGAGATTGGACCATTTCCAGTTGGAAAGTCAGTTCGTGGGCCAAAGGTACCGTCACCGTTTCCTAAGAAGATGGAGACACCACTCGCAAGTTTAGCTACTGCCAAGTCAAGGTTTGAATCGTCGTTAAAGTCGCCTACTGCAACGAATTGAGGTGAACCTGGAACTGCATAGTTAGTCTTCGGACCAAAGGTACCATCACCGTTTCCTAAGAGGATGGATATCCTAGCATCATCTTGGTTAGTTACTGCCAAGTCAAGGTTTGAATCGTCGTTAAAGTCGCCTACTGCAATAGTGACTGGTCCATTTTCGGTAGGAAAGTCAGTCTTTGGTCCAAAGGTACCGTCACCGTTTCCTAAGAGGATGGAGACATCATCATCAGCTCTGTTAGCTACTACGAGATCCAGATTTGAATCTGCATTAAAGAAGCCAACTGCAACACTGCCTAGGTTAATTCCAGTAGGAAAGTCAGTCTTTGGACCAAAGGTACCGTCACCGTTTCCTAATAGGATGGAGACATCATTATCATTATTATTAATCACTGCCAAATCAAAGTTCGAATCTGCGTTAAAGAGGCCAACTGCAACAGAGCGTGGGTTAATTCCAGTAGGAAAGTCAGTCTTTGGACCAAAGGTACCATCGCCATTTCCTAATAGGATGGAGACATCAGCGTCACCATTGTTAGTCACTGCCAAATCAAAGTTCCCAGGATTACTGTCCATGAGTGCTATGGGGAACAAGTAGATATCTTTTTTCCATGTGATATACATCAGCTATAAGAGACATTCATTATTAATATAAAATATAACATATTTTAGCAAGATTTTTTGATATCTTTTCTATATCAAGAGTTATATTATTATTATTTGATTCTTCTTGTCCAAATATTGGATATAATGGAAAGAATGTCTTATTGTGGTGTGATATAACAGAGCTAAATTAACCGTAGTATTCCATCGCTTTATCTTAAATACCTAAAACTATTATTATCCTAATATTGATTAATCCCAATCTAAAGATAGACCATGTACATCTTAAGGTATCAAATTTAGAAAAATCTCTTCAGTTTTATAGATCTATTCTTGGCTTCAAGATAGTAAGTCAAAAAGAAAAGACTGTATTTCTTTCATCATCAATTAATAATGATTCATCTATTTCTTTAGTTGTATTAACTGAAATAAAAAATATTGCTACTCCTTATAAATTTCAACATAAACCAAGAATAGCAGGACTATATCATTTTGCTATTTTATTACCAGAAAGAAGATATTTAGCATATTTTCTTAGACATATACAAAAAAATCTTGATTCTGAATATTATGAGGGTATGGCAGATCATGCAGTATCCGAATCAATATATCTACATGATCCTGATTTGAATGGAATTGAAGTTTATAGTGATAGAGATCCTACGGAATGGAAATGGAAAGAAAATACAGTACATATGATTACAGAGCCACTAAAGGTACAAGATTTATTGAAAGAATCTAGTGATGTAAATAATGAGTGGAATGAGCTTCCTCCAGGTACATCAATAGGTCATGTCCATTTGCATGTATCAAATCTTGCCAAAGCGAAAAGATTCTATAAAGATATTTTGGAACTAAATCATACGGCTACTTATCCTGGAGCATATTTCTTTGCTGCAAATAGATATCATCACCATGTTGCTACCAATATATGGCTTGGAGAAAATATTCCTCCTGCATATAATGATGGTAATAATAAGCCAGGATTAGATCATTATGCAATAAAATTACATAATAAAAACGATTTATTTTTGTTAAAGGATCGTCTTTTAGAATTTAAAATATATGTTGATGAAAAAATGGCTGAAAAGGAGGATAATCAATTCTTTTCATCATTTTATGCATATGATTTTGATGGTATAAAAATACAATTTTTGTATAATAATCACTAAAAATATGATAGTTTAAAGTAATACTATGACACTCTAAAGGTATGATACTAAGTTAAAAATTCTTGGTTTTGCAGGCAGTCTCAGAACAGATTCTTATAATAAATCTCTTTTACGTGCAGCAGCAAATTTAATGCCAGAAGATACAAATCTAGAGATATTTGCCATTGATGGCATTCCTGCATTTAATCGATACTGAGAATAACATGTCAGAGAAGGTAAAAAGACTTTAAATAAAAAAAGAGAAGCAGATGCAATTCTAATTGCAACTCCAGAATATAATTATTCGGTACCAGGTGTACTAAAAATGCAATTGATTCGGCCACACGGCCATATGGAGATAATCCATTTAATGAAAAACCAGTAGATATAATGAGTGCATCTGTTGGTATGTTGGGTGGAGCAAGAGCACAGTATCATCTTAGACAGATATTTGTGTATCTAAATATGTATCCTATTAACGGACCAGAAGTCATAGTTACATTTGCACAAGATAAATTTGATGCAAATGGAAATTTAGTAGATGAAAATACTCAAATGTTTGTAAGACAATTACTTCAAAATCTTGTAAATTGGACTAAAAAATTGAAACAATAGAATAATTTTAGGTACGGATAAATAAAGTATTAGCATTTATTCTCCATGGTATTTTATAGAAAAATAACATACTTCAATTTTTAATAGTAGAAATTTTAAGAAGAGTTAGAGGAAGATATGTCTAATACTTTATAATATTTATCAACACCTTTAAAAGATTTTATTTTGATATCATCATTATTAGATATATCAATAGCTTCGACATTAAATTTTCCTCTAACTTTTGCCATCGTAAATGTCGAGATAATAATTTCGCCTTCTTCAGCTCTTCCTTCTAATCTACTTGCTAAATTTACATGAGTTCCTATTACTGTGAATTGATCTCTTTCTCCACTTCGCAAGAGTCCAACAAGAACTGGTCCAGTATTAATACCACATTTTATATCAATATGTATATCAAAGTCAATGACTTTATTCCATATTTGTAACCAATTATTTTTGACATTTTCAAATGGTCTTTTCAATTTTAGGGCAGCAAGTATTGCATTTTCTGCTCCTGTGTATCCATTATTATCAGAATCTTTTTCCTTGAATCCAAAATATGCAAGTATTCCATCTCCAATAAATTTATCAACTATTCCCATATGTTCATGTATTATTTTTGTTGCAACACCAAGATATTCTCTAAGAAATTCAGCAACTAGTTCCGGATGATCTATTAGTTTTTCACATAAAATTGAAAAACCACTGATATCCCAAAATACTATAGTCAATACTTTATTCTGTAACAAAACTGCATTAGGATTACTAAGATATTCGACTACTGCTGGATCGACCTGTCTCTGGAGACGAGTTAGTATTTCTCGATTCTCAGTATCAAAAAGTGTTGGAGCAATTGAGTCCAAAATTTTTAATCTTTGAGTATTGGTCATTTCATCTTCGTCCTTGGAAAGAATTGCAATTAATCCTCTTTCAGCCGGATGAAGAGAACAATAGTAAGGAATTGCTGGTTGATTGCTTTCAATTCTGACTGTTGTTGATTTTCCCCCAACAATATCATCAGTATGGAAAAACTCAGTTGGCAATAACGAGTCAACATTCCCAGATGTTAATCTATGAGTTTTTGTATCTCTATTCATCCAAGTTATAGACATACCACTTATGATTTTGACAATTCTTGGTTCAAAGTATATAATTTCAGATTGATTTTCATCTGAACTAGGAATAATTACAAATTGATCCAATGTAACAAATACAACAAGTAATAGATATAATTAGTTTATATCGTATTGAAAATAGTGTAATGAATATACCATTAGGAAATGGTTTTTTACTCTTCCCATCCTATAATGAGAGGTAAACTATTCAAAATGGCTAAGGTATAATATTAAACAACTCCTGAATTAATCATTATCTTTTCTATCAATAAAAATTTAAATTGAATAATTAATGAAACTCATTTGTAGCTACATCAATAAATTTTGCTGATTCGAAGATAATAATAAAGGTAATATTCTTCGCTATGTTTGTATATCTTAGAAAATCATAATGACATATAATAAAATATTAGTTCCGTATGATAGTTCAAAACCATCAGAAATTGCTTTAGAACATGCTATACAAATTGCAAAAATGTCAGGGATTTCTTCTGCTGCTAATACTACTATCACTGTTATACTTTTACACGTCGTTCAAGATGTACCTGTACCAGCTACTTTTGGAGCTGGTCTATTTAAATCAAATAAAACAGGAGATATGATTACATTGGAACAATATCTAAAAGATATCACATTAGAAATTAAAACAGATGTTAAAAAGATGTTCGAAGAGAATATAGATAAATATAGAAATATTGAAAATGTTTCTTTACAATCACAAGTATTAATTGGTGATCCATCTAACGAAATAATAAAATTTGCTAACGATGAAAAAGTAGATCTAGTAATAATTGGGACTACGGGATTAGGTGGATTTTCAAAATTTGTATTTGGTAGTGTAGCCAGAAATGTGTCTGAAAAAGCTAAATGTCCTGTTATGTTAGTTCGGTAATAAATATAAAAAATAACTTTTAACCTCTTTTACTAATATCATTTATCCAATTTCAAAAACTAGAGGAACTAATATACTCGTTAATATTGTTACCATTACTATTGTAATAAAATCTAATGGAAGTCCTGCTCTTGCCATCTCTCTGGCTGTTATATAACCACTTGAGTAAACAATTGCATTGGGAGATGTTCCTACTGGCATTATACTCTACTATTTATTAATATTAGGACTCTAAATAACAACATTTATTCAAAATTTTAGTTTTGGATTGTTATTGTTTAAATTTTTTATTTATGATCAATTTTAGTTTAGTCCTATAAATAAAACCTATGCATATTATTATCGATAATCCGATTACACTATAAATAATAATTGAATTTGCACTACTACTAATTTTATTAACAATACCGTCGGTATCTAACTGAAAGGTGACAATAAGGGGATTATTTTCGTATTTTTCATCACCAGCAATTTTGGTTAATAATGATAATGAATATTTTCCTTCATGTTTAAAAACATATGGATAACTCATATCGG
>JANWKP010000198.1 GCA_025451315.1 Nitrososphaerales archaeon
CTAGAGAAAAAGTAAGGGAAAATAGATGAGTGGGTTTTGAAATTACTGAACGTAAAATATTCAAGAAAATAATCTATCTTTTATTATATTAATTGTCATAGTCTGAACATTATTGAAGACCTATATTGGAGTGGACACACAGGAATAAGTCCCGACTATGACTTTAATTTGTGATAGTCCTTTGGTGATTGTATAAGGTATTATCTCATTGTCATTATAATATTTTATACTTTGAGACAATTTATTTACTTATTATTTTAAAGTTAAAGCCATAACCCACTATTCTTACGCTGCAACAATAATAGAAGGCTATGGTTGATTAGGATAGTGGATAATAATACTTAATATAATATTTAAGAATTTGATGATTTTTTACTTATGATAATAATTGCCATAGTCTGCACAAAAAAGCATAGAGGGTTTATAGATACTACACATATTCCTGTCCAGACTATGACAAACATGATTTTTCCATATTTGTTGAGAGAAGTTTTTGAGATGGTAATTTCATTCATAAAGAATATAATATTTATCAATTCTTGTAAACTTATGTTGAGGCTTTAATCAACAACACATTGTTATTGTTGAATAAATAAAATATTTTCTTCTGGTAATAGATATTGTTAATTGAATAAAATTTTGTAATATCTTTTTAGTTAATTAGTTAGTTATCAATGATTTGCTTTCTTCGTCAATTAAAAGTGATTCAATTCTAATTTTCAAGTCTTTTAGTAAGATGGGTTTGTATATAACAGTTTTTTCAACATCTAGAATGTCTTTTTGTAATTCTTGAATATAGTTTTTATCAGCAGTACTAAAGCAAACTACTACTGTATCATCTATCTCTTTTATCTTTCTATATAATGTCATTCCATTCATCTTTGGCATTTTTAAGTCAAGTATAATCAAATCGTGACTATTTCTCCTAAAGTTTTGTATTCCCTCTACTGGGTTTGTATATGCATCGACATTATATCCATTACATTCGAGAAACATTTTAAATAAATTGGTAATATCTTTATCATCATCTATTATCATTATTCTATTATTACTTTTATTAGAAAATATATTAAATCACTGCTTTAGTATTCAATATACTATATTAGAGTTTAACAAGTTTTATCAATAAATAAAAGAAAAATTTATAACAAATAACAATTACCATCAAATCTATTTAGTTAAATTCTTGATTTATCTTATAGAAATATTTTATTTGGATATTGGGATAGGATTCACTAATTTTTGTACTTCATGTTTTAAGGTGTCTAAACGTATAGGCTTTTCAATTATTTTATCAATACTTAGGCTATTCATTCTGGCATTATCAAGAATAATGTCGGTTCTAATGAATGCACTACTAAGTATTATTTTTACTTTACAATTGGTATCTTTTTCTCTAATTTTCTCTATAAAATCTATTCCTGACATTTGAGGCATTCTATAATCTGTTATAACTAGGAAACAATTAGTAATAATATTCTCAACCTTGTTAAGATAATTTAATGCTTCAAGTGGATTATCAAAAACAACTATATTATATCCTACACCCTGTAAACAATCGCAGAAAAGGTTAAGGATATCATCTTCATCATCGATTAATAATATATAATTCTGTTTACCCTCAATATTATTTGCTAAAATGATGTGGAAACTCCATTAACATAATATTAATGATGTTGCACCTAATAAGCAAATCTATTGATTAATTTATTATTCTATAGATTTTAGGCACTATGAATATAGATTTTTTAATCCAGCATATTGTTGATAGATTCATAATTTTTGTAACTATTCTTATCTCTGACAATCTCGATAACCTGGACCTTGTCTACTTTAGCAAGTTCACAAGCAGTATCTAAATACTTGAAATAATTATCAGATGTTGTAAATACTTAATTGATGGTTATAGAAAATCAAATCAACGCTAGAAAATTGAAGGTATTTGATTTGATTTGTAACGAAACCGAATTACTAATAAGATGTTACTTGCCAGATACACTAAGAAAAAAAATGAATTCTTCTAATGCTAACAACAAAAATATTTTGATAGTTGATGATGATGTTAATACTTCTTCTAAATATAAAACATGGTTAGAAGAAGGAGGTTTCAATCTAACTTTAATAAACGACCCTGATTTAGCAGAACAGAACTTTAATCCTGAAAACTATGATCTTGTGCTTATTGGTTTTAGAATGTCTGTAATAGATGGATTTGATCTTTACAACAAGTTACATAATTTGTCAAAAAAAGTACAACAAGATACATCACCATCAAACGATTTTCGGATATGTTTTATGACTGCATCAAGAATAAATTATCAAGCATTAGCAGATATTCATCCAGAATTTGGAGAAGAATGCTATGTTTCCAAAGAGGTTTCAAAAGATGATTTTATAAAACATGTCTATTCGTTAATATCTTGATAAATATTAATAACAAGAAATGAGTTCTTCTAGTAATAATAAAAGTATTGTATCAACTGTGGACCAATGGCAAGGGCAGTTTTGCAGTAGGAAAAATAGGATCACAATTATTTGAATATTCAGATTCTCAATATTCCTATGATAAAATACTAGATTCAAAAATGCTTTATGACGGTTCAATAACTGAAGAATTAGTCCAGGATTGGATTCAGGAACTCAAGCAAGAGGATATTTTAGATGAGGATGGAAACCTGATCTATGTCAAATTTTAATACTACTTTTAATCAAAATAATAATATTTATCCAAAATCCTGTATTTATCAATGTAATACCCAGATCTTTTGGAACACTGCAACTAGTGAGTACTGGGAGGTATTTACAAAGAAGAAACATATTTGTCCTAATGGAGTCAGCAAATCAATGACTGTTACTAATAATCCTTTGCAAGTGCCAAATGGCACATACGAAAGTATAAATCCTACTTCATCAACAACAGCCACATCAACAAATACTAACACTAAACCCACATATTATAGCAAAAAACCATGGAATACACAACCAAAACCCAAGATGTCCAACTCATTTGAATTGTTGACTGGTCCAATTGAAACAATTCAAAAGAAATATGAAGTCTTGTCTGATATCGTAATTGTTGAACATGGAGGCAAGGTACAAATAATAATTTGATACAAATGATCCTAAATTCTTAAATTCTTTATTGAGAATGGTTAATATTATAACTGATTTAACTTCGTTTACTTATTTTTAAATATCTTGTACACCTCAAGAATAATACTAAAACACCATAGGCATCTTCCATAACAAGGAAGCCATAGTCTGTATAGCTTCTGTATATTTATATTCTGCCCTAGTCTTAGGCATATATATACAGACTATGGTTTTTATTAATTATTTATTCTAATAACCTCATTAGATAGTAATTGAGTCACAAAATAATGAATATACTTATTTAAGCCTTTCATCTATGAAGAATTCCTCATAGATTCGCTGAATCTGAGAATAAGTTAGTAATAATAATAAAATAATAATAATCTAGAGAAATTATCTTATTTCACCACTCAAAAATTTTCAGTATATTTTATTACTAAAAATTCGCAACTGGAAATAACCATAAATATTCACTTACCAAGTTTAATAGATTATGGAATATATACTAAATTCAGAACATAGAATGAGACCTTGTAAAAAATAAATATTGTTTCTTTCTATGATCGTTGCCATATGCCATATGACAATTTACTATTATTAATTGATTAACTAAGTTCACCTATTTTTAAATATCCTAGAACTTAATGTCATGTACTATTCTTCGCAACAAGATGGGTCCTTAGAATAGCCATAGCAATAATAGAGATGATCTATATAGATCCATCAAGGCTATGGCTATTCTATAAAAATAATTTGTATCAATTATTAAATAATAATTTCAAAAATGGATATAAATCACTATACGCTATACGTAGTACTCATATTCAACCAACCATAGACTTCTAGATATTTGCCTCCTCTATAGAAATGAGGAGTATGACTTTTAACTTCTAAATAAAAAATTAATTGAATCCATAGAATCCATAAATTAAATATTACGTTAATAATGTACTCTGTTAATTTAACAGTTTTTAGTTGTATTTAGCTATTATTCTCAGGGTTATAGAAAAAAATTGGACATTGTAGAGTATTGAAAGGTAAAAGAATTACTCTACCAAAGGAAGTTAGAGACAAAATTAGTATAAAAATGTGAGCTTTTGTTATTACTTAGTTACCGTATATGGATCTATCAAAATAATCAAATTCGAATTTGATTGGAAAAAGGCAATGAAACAAATCGATAGTTCAAGAAAGCGAAAATTACTGCGAAGTTAAGAATCTAATAATGTATATCATATAAACAATGATGAATTAATAAAAAAAACTATCATTGAAATATCCATTCATAACCTATACTTTTAAATTCCTTATCAGTTTTATTGAAAGTTCCTTCCAATAGACATACTAATCCATTAATCCAAGACAGCTTATTTGAGTTAGTAGAATATGTTCTAATTACTACAAATTTTCCCTCCCTATTCATATCTCTACCTTTAAATGTTAATTGATCTCCATCATTGGTAGTAAATACACCTTCCCAATTTGAAACAATTACTTTATTTTTTCCTTCAAATGAATAACCTGAACCTACATTTTTTCCGTCAGGAAAACCATTATAACCTTTAATGATCCCATTCCAACTCGCTTCACTTTCTATTCCATAAGAATTTTCATAGACTACTTTATATCCAATAGGTTTGTCAATTTCATCAAATAGTTTATTCCCTATAACCATTTAAATAATCACATCACAGTTAAATTTCAATATTTTGAATAGTATGAGTTATTCAATTTATATCAACATCTATGATCTTGATTATTATTAATAGAAATTTTTTTATGTCAAATTTGTTTATAAACCGCTAACATCATTCGATAAATGAATTTTTATACTTGAAATTAATATGTTTATATTCTATGGTATATCTGTGATTTAGGATTTGGTATCTCTAAATTAGTATTTTTCTGAAGATAGTAAGCAGTTTTTGTATTATATTCCAATATATTTGTGGCATAGATATTTTCAATCCTTTTCTTTGTTTCTCTAATGACTCTATAATCATATCTCAAATCTAGAACTAGTAGTATATTATCGACGATATTTAGGATTTATGACAGTTGTTGTTAGCTGAATATGTGTATTTATTATCTTCACTCAAAACTCTCTTGTAATCATTATTGCTCACGTTAATATTGAGGTTTCTTATCTAATATTTTTGATAATAGTTATATTTTTTGACGTTACTTTCTTAAAATCCATGGAGAAATTGATATGGTTAATAATAGAATTGAAATAAATAGGCTGTGTTAAGTTAACGATCTAGATTTAGATATGAACATTCTATTTCTAATCTAGTATGCAAATTCGATTTGAGAGAAATAGAACATACACAATTGTAGTAATGTATTCTTTGTATTTGTACTTCCTTGGTTTGAATTTAAGAAATACATCCAAG
>JANWKP010000199.1 GCA_025451315.1 Nitrososphaerales archaeon
CATTTTGCAGTAGTTCTACGTTTTCCTCTAATTTCAACAACATCACCAGTAGAAACTGCTAAAGAATCCATGGTATCGTAATCAATTCGTGCTATACCTCTACCAACATCACGAGTATAAGCTTCCAGCACTTTTAATGAAATACTATTCTGGCTCAATATTATATGTATGAATTCTTCTAAAATCACATAATAATCTTTGGTTAAATAATAAAAAATATCAAATAGACATGAATATCTACAATGTAAATAGTTATAAAAATTAAAAATTTGTAATAAACAATTGGGTGATCTAATATTAATTTTGATTTTTTTATTTTTTAAAACACAAAAGTTAAAATCACCTAATTGAAACGATTACTATAGAATTATTTTGGGTAAACGACCGTTAGTACGTAGAAGAGGAAGAGGAGGAAAGCAGTTCAGGGCTATTACAGTAGGAAAGATATTACCTGCTAGATATCCTAACTTTAAGTTAGAAGAACAACATGAAGGAAAAATTGTAGACATAATACATGAAAGAGGAAGAGATGCTCCTTTAGCTAAAGTAGAATTTGATAATCACAATATTTCTTATATTCCAGCTCCAGAAGGTACTTCTGTAGGCGGTACTATTAAAACAGGGGTTGGTACTCCTGCAACTCCAAAAAATATATTATCATTAGAATCAATTCCTGACGGGACTTTAATTTGTAATATAGAAAAAAATGCAGGAGATGGAGGAAAATTAATTAAAGCTGCAGGATCATCAGCTATAGTTTTTTCACATTCTTCTGAAGGTGTAACTGTAAAATTACCTTCAGGGAAATTTTTGCTTATCAATCAAAAATGCCGTGCTATGATCGGAGCTATTGCAGGTGCTGGAAGGAAAGAAAAACCGTTTTTGAAAGCTGGAAATAAGTCAATTTATATGAAATCCCGAGGTAAAATATATCCACACGTAAGAGGAATTGCACAAGCAGCGGTATATCATCCACACGGTGGAGGAAGACATCAACATATAGGACGTCAATCATCAGTAGGTAGGACTACTCCTCCAGGAAGAAAAATGGGAAATATTGCTCCTAGAAAGACTGGAAGAGGCAGACTGAAGGATCGTAGATAGGCTGCAACACCATTTTTTTTATATTTATTTTTGGAAACAAATTAAATTTATCTACATACTTTAAGATTAAAGATCAAAAATAATAACTTTTAATAAAAATAATAATAATAACAATCAACTAATTACAAAAGATCATTTATCTTATCAACAAACATAGTAGCGCTTTCTGAACATGAAGTCTATTTTCAGCTTCTTTCCAAATAACTGATGATTTTCCATCAATCACATCAGAAGTAACCTCTTTATCTCGTTTTGCAGGAAGACAATGCATAAATATTACATCATCTTTTGCATATCTCATAAGTTCAGAATTAACTTGATATTTAGGTATAAATATAGTCTCACGAATTACTTTTTCATCATCTTTCCCTAACGAGACAAATGTATCAGTTACTACTATATCCGCTTGTTGTACTGCATATATAGGCTCATTTGTTACTATAATTCTAGAACCAGTTTTTGCTGCTTCTCTTTTCGATATTTTGACTATCCATTCTGGAGGTTCATATCCTGAAGGACAGGCTGCAGTAATATTTATTCCTGTTTTAGCACAACCAATTAAAAGATCATTACATACATTAAATCCATCTCCTATCCAAGCAAGATTTAATCCCTTAAATTTTTTTTTATATTCTCGAATTGTCAAAAGATCAGCCAAGATTTGACAAGGATGAAAAAGATCGGATAATCCATTAATAATAGGTATAGACGAGTATTTAGATAATTTTTCTAGATCGCTATGATCATAAACTCTAGCCATTAAACAATCCAAATATAATGACAATGTCCTTGCTGTATCCTCTATTGATTCTCCTTTTGATAATTGCAAATCATTTGTTCCTAGAAAGATAGCATGACCGCCTAGTTGAAACATACCTGTTTCAAAACTAACTCTAGTACGTGTTGACGGTTTTTGAAAAATCATTCCCAATGTTCTATCTTCAAGTAATTTTCTAGATGATCTATTGTTCGTTTCTTTTTTAAGATTAGTTGCAAAATCCAGTATAGAGATAATTTCGTTTAGATCCAGGTCTTGTAAGCTAAGAATATGTTTATTCTTTAAGGAGTTCATCTAAATCATCGTCTGAAAGATACTTGACTTCATTTTTGTCTTTATTTTTGTTTTTCTCAGATATTTCATTCTTGTTTGTAGTATTGTCTTCATTCTTGTCTGAATTGGATTTTCCTTGATTATTTTGTTTATTTTTGTGCTCATCTGTTGATAATACTTTATTACTATCTACTTGGGATTTTCGTTTTCCAAATAATGAAGAAAAAAAGCCTTTTTTCTTTTGATCTTTGTTTTCTGCTGTTTTTTCAGTAACAAAATGTTTCTTGATATCATCATCATTATTATTACTATTAGATGAATATGATTTATCAAGAAGAGTTTTAGAATCTTCTTTTGTTCCAGTTATTTTTTCAGATTTATCAAATTGTGGTTCATTTTCTAAATTAATAGTATTATTATTTTTTTGGTAGTCAACTTTTTTCTCTTCTTCTTTTACTCCAACTTTAGATATTGCAATATCATTATTATTTAGGTTATTACTGATAATAGGATCTAAATTAGAAGAAGAAGGTTTATTTTGATATAATTCTTCAACACTATGAATAGATTCGTTATCAGAGATACTCTTTGATTTAATTTCTGGTAACTTTTCATTATTTTTACTTTCATTTATAATATTAGAGCTATACTTGTTCGTAATTTCTTCTGAAATTTGAGAACCAAACAATGATTCTACGAATGTATCGAGATTAAATGGAATTATATCATCATATTTTTGACCTACTCCAAGATAAATGATAGGTTTAGAAGTAAGATATGTAATTGAAATAATAGCACCTCCCTTTGCATCTGCATCTGTTTTAGTTAAAATTGATGCATCAAATTTAGTATAGACAAAGAATTCTTTTGCTTGATATATTGCGTCATTTCCTGCTAAAGAATCTCCTATAAAAATTTTCAAGTCTGGTTTAACAACCTGAACAATTTTACTAATTTCGTCCATGAGATTTTTTGCAGTTTGCATTCTTCCAGCAGTATCAATTAAAATTGCATCTACTCTGTGTTTTTTTCCATATTCAACTGCATCTCTTGCAACTGCAGATGGATCCGCTCCGTATCTTTGATGAATCATTTTCAGTGATAATCTTCTAGCATGTTCACCCAGTTGTTCTATAGCACCTGCTCTATGAGTATCGCTTGCTGCTAATACAACGGATAACCCATTTTTATGTAGAAGATTAGCAACTTTGGCTACAGTAGTGGTTTTTCCAGTGCCGTTAATTCCTAGAAAAACTACTACAAACGGGCCGCCTTTATTTTCTTTTTTGAAATTAATCTCCTTAACTAAGTCTAGGGTCCCTGATTTAGTAAGAATTTCATAAATAGATTTTTGAACATGGAATTGAATTAATTCTTCTGGTGTTTTATCTTTTTCAACAGAGAGACCCAATAATTTATTTTTCAAGCTAGCCGAGATATCATCTATGACTTCCTGTGCTACATCACTTTCTAGCAATGCAATTTCAAGATCAAATAGAGTATTTTCAAGATCTTTCTCCGAAATTTCTTTTTTACTGATATCTGAAATAATATTTGAAAAAGCTTTTTTTAATTTATCAAACATGTATACTCATACACTAAAATAATTTAAATCGCAGTGTTTTATGTTTTGTTTTTTGCTTTAATTAGATATATTAGGAAGGTTGCTGCAACATCGAATTCACCTGATGTTGGATCTGTTCAAGTTGAGATGTTATTTGTTTTTTCTGTTCTACTAATTGTTTTAATCCAATTTCAAATTCCTTGATTCTTGACTCTATATAATTTAGAGTATCTTGATGTGTTTTTTCTATTGTAACTCCTGCACCAATATTAACCAATAATTTATCAATTGAAGGAATATTAGTTTTTAAAAATACTCCTACTCCAATTGGCATTAATGCCTCATTCTCTTTATCTAGAGGAATATTTTGGAGAGCATACGATGCAAGACGAGCTTCTTCAATTAATTTTGTAACTGTAGCTTCTCTTTCTAATACTTCATTAAGATAAAGTTCTAATGTTCTGGAATGCTGAACAAGCTCATTGACTCTTTGTTCAATTGCTGATTTATTCGTATTAACTTTATTGCTCATCTGTATTGAATTATTTTAGGTCCATTTATAACTGTGACTCAAAAGAAAAAAGTAAATATTGGGATTTTTCAAACGATAGTTAAAGAGTAGAGACTTTCATCAATTCAGCGATCTTTACCTCCATTCCGTATCGATCTTGATTATTTTTCATATGGTGATATATTCTAAGTAAATCGAAAGAGTTTTTTACAAGGTTAAAAGTACCTGTAATTTTCATCAAAATAAACTTGAAAACTAAAGGATATATACTAAAATGTTTAAGGACTTGTTCTCTATATTTTTTAAAATCATTCAAATTATTTATAAAGAGATCCGCACAAATTGTTGATGGGATTATGCCTTCACCAAGTAATGGATAAACTGTACCGATCGATTCTCCAACTCCTATAGACTTTTTACCATCGTAAAATGGTTCTGATTTTGATGGTGGACTAATTCTTACTGGTCTTCCATTTTTTTTAATTATTTCACATTTGTATTTCTTTAGAAAATTTTCAACAAAAAGATTATGATTTTTTTTTGTAAAATCACCAGCACCTATATGTGCATATCCATTTCCTAATGGAAAATACCAGAAATAGCCAGACATAGAAGGAAATCCTTTAAGATAAAAATCATCATATGGAATATTATTATTATCATATTTGACTTTATATTGAACACAAGGTACCCACATTTCGTAATCAAGTTTAGGGAGATAATTCCTGTGAAAACCAGTAGAATCTATAATTAGATCAAAGTCAATTTCTAAATTTTCCTTTTTTGGTGCTTTTCCATATTTAATTTCTGTTCCTTTTATCATATCTTGAATAAGTTTTAATTTATCATAACTAACCATACCTTTTAATCCAATATCAACATGCTTGCTTTCACCAAGATCTACGCTCATATTTCGACCATTATGTAAGATGTAGTTACCAAAATCTAGGCCACATTTTTTTGTGTAGTCTACCATAACATTTTTGCTAGTAGCCCAAGCGCAAACTGCATCATGTTCTTCTTCTTTCATTCTTTCAAATCCGACTACATGAATATCATGATTATTACTAAGTTGATTCATTAAATAGGCCCCTGCAACGCCAATTCCCACCACAGCAATTTTCATTGATACAGTACTACAATCCAAAAATAAAAATATATTGCGAAAAAATTAAACATCTACCACTAGTGAAAAAGAAAAAAGAAATGCCAGGTGCTGCAAGGGCAGGTATAGCTATTTTGGTGTTAGGAGCCTTCCTTCTTGGTATAGGATACTATCAAGATAGAGGAGCACTCTCTTTATATGGATTAATAATGTCAATATGTGGGTTTAGCTTGTATATGATTTCATCCATTTACATTTCAAGAAAAGGTAATCAAGAAAAAGGATCTTATTCTAAATAGATGGCAGGTTTGTATGGCCTGGAAAATCTAGACTTTGATTTTGGATCAAATTTTTCCTTTTCTTCTTCTGAATAAATAAATATTGGAATATTTTCAGATTCTATTTCATTAGATATCAGATTATGTGAATCTTTTATTATAGAAATTTCATCAAATGAGTTCAAATTTAATCTATTGTTTCTTGATTCAATAGATTCAGAAAGAATATCTTCTACAGTTTTTTTAACAAAAGAAGGATCTTTTTTTGCAAAAGAAGTTTCAGGATCTTGTATTAATTCTTTCATTATATTACCAAAATTTCTTTCATTAGTTAAAGTAATTATTTTGAGAATTTTCTGGTAAATTTTTTGTTTATCAGAAGAAGAACAATATATATATATTTTACGTGGTAGTTTTTTAGTTACTTTAATAATATTCAATATGTCCAACGTTAATCTTTTTATGAATTCATCTGATTCTTCAGATAATGGATCAATCTTTTCATTGAAAACACTCGGCCATTTTGAAGAAACAAGTGAAGATTGATTACCTAAACTATTCCAAATTTCTTCAGATATAAATGGAGCAAATGGGGATAATAATTTTATTCTAATAGAAAAACAAAGAACTAGTATTTTATTCACTATGTTATCATTACCTCGTTTTTTAGCACTGATTCTTTTTTTATACCAATGAATATCTTGATCGAAAACGTACAAAATATTATGGAGAGCTTCACGTATACGTAGTGTTTCCATAGATTTAGTAACATTATTTATTAGCCTTTGTAATTTACTTATTAACCATCTATCTTCTAACTCCAAAGGATATTCCTTTGTAGATAGATCCAGATAAAGTGATTCATCTAATGATAAATTTGGGTTTGATATTTTATTGTAAAAATTAGAATTCAAAAGACGACGTGAAGTATTGTAGAATTCTAATAATTTTAGTCTAATAGACCTTGCAGTATCAAAGGAAAAATCTGCGTCCTGAAGAAGTTCAGATGAAATCAATATTGCTAATCTAATTGTATCTGCTCCATATTCTTGTATTGCTGTTCTTAAAGGTATTATATTCCCTATCGATTTAGACATCTTTTTACCTTCCATTAAAACAGAACCATTGACTACTATCTGGTGTGGCCAGAACTTTTTTTCAAAAATAGCAACATGATTAAAAAGAAAGAATGAAAGATGATTCGGAACCAAATCCCGTCCCGAATGTCGAGAATCAACTGGATAAAAATAAATAAATTCATTTCTAATTTCTTGTATCAACGATATCGAAAGATTACATTTTTTTGCTACATCATGAACATTTCCGATTCCTAAGAGTATATAGTCAAAAAAAGACTCATCAATATTATTGAGACTTTTTTTCATTGAGTATTTTTCTTCATTAACGAATTTTGATATTATATAATATGCCATGTAAATAACTGAATCTGACAAGCTTTCTATTATCCATTCATGATCCCACGGAAGTTTAGTTCCAAGACCTGATTTCCTTGCACAAGCTCTTTCTTTTAACCAGTCAACTACATTATGAAATTCTTGTCTAAGATCCTCGGGAAGAATACTTAATTCATCGATATAATTATGTACTTGACGCTTCCATTCTTTATCTTTATAATTAATAAACCATTGATCATTCAGTACCTTGACAAAACATTCATTACCACATCTACATTTAATTGGCTTATTAACGAATTCATAAAAGATTTCAGCTAAATTTTTTGTAGTAAGCAAATAATTTTTTATTTCTTCTTTAGCTAATTGAACGTCCATTCCAGAATATTTTCCAGTATTTGGTAACATCTTACCCTGATAATATTCTAAATGATAGATTTCATTTGTTGCTTTTTCCAGTCCTATATCTGATTGATAATTAATTTCAAACTTTAATATTGCATCTTCTACGCTTGATATTAAGCTGCTGTCATTTGAATTAGCATATTGAATTTCTATAATTTTAATTGGATTGATTTGTGATAAGTCAATATTAAATGAGAGTAAATTTGTTTCTTTTTTTAAGTCAATAAGAGCTTGAAAATCATATGGAGCATGACCAGGCACAGACATTACTATTCCAGTTCCTGTATCAGTTTTTACAAATTTAGCAGGAAGAATAGGGATATTTATATTTCTAATAATATCTGTTACAAATTTACCAATCAATTCATTTCCTTTTATGGTTTTATTGATTTTTATACTATGATTAAGAAATTCTAATTTTGTAGAGGCCTCTTTAGTAACAATCCATTGTTCAGTATTGTTATCTACATCTATTATCAAGTATTCAATATCAGGATTTACCCAAAGATTTGTGACTCCAAATATAGTCTCAGGTCTTAAAGTAGCAGTAGGAAGTATTACATCATTCTCAGCTAACCTAAATTTTATTAGGATATATTCACTAAATTCTGGCTCTACATCTCCAATAGTATCATGTTGACTTACAGGATTTTTATCATAGGGACACCATCCAACAGGATGAGAACCTTGTACAATTAATCCTTTTTTTGCTAATGTTTTAAACTGCCAAGTAATGAATTTTGAATATAAAATATCAATGGTTGTAAATTCTCGTCGCCAATCTATAGAATAACCAATATCTTGCATTCCTAATTTTATCTCATTATGAAAAAATTTTGCAATATTTTCTGGTTCTGTAAATGATTTGATGGTATTTTCAGGGACATTATATAAATTTTTAAAAGTTTCAATTAAATCTTGATCTTCTGCGATTACTCTTTTTGACATAGCTAAGATAGGAGTTCCTGTATAGTGAAACCCCATTGGAAATAATACATTATAGCCTTTCATTCTCATATATCTAGCATGAACATCAGCTAGTGAATATGTTCTTCCATGTCCTATATGCTGTGGAGAATTAGGATAGGGAAATGCAACAGTTATAAAATATTTTTTTTTATGAGTATTATCGTAATCGGCTTCAAAAAGATGTTCTTCTTTCCATCTAGACTTCCATTTCGCCTCAAGTTCTTTCCAATTAATGCTATTATTATTAAATTCCTCTTTATTATTATCCAAATTATTTTCACCTTTTGATTGTATCTTTAACATACATTTCTGAGTAATTTAAGACCTCTTCGATTTTATCCTTAAATTTGCCTCCACCCTGACCAAACTTGAAGTCTCCGCCTCCAGAGCCTCCTAAATTAACAGAGAAAATTTTTGCTATTTTTCCTGCATTGATACCATATTTTCTTGCAGCCTCACCAACAAAAACTATTACACGTATACCTTCTCCCTTGGGGATAAGTGAAATATATATGAGAAACGGATCAAGAGTAATAGATTTTTCTCCTACTACGATATGAAACTCCTCATCCAATTCATTATCAAATATTGTATATAATTTCACTCCTTCTGGAGTTATTTGTGTACTATTATGAGATATAGATTTGGCTAGAATAGGAGAGGTTTTTCGTAAGAGAATTTTAATCTTTGTTCTAAGCTTTTCTGACTCATCCAAGTGTTTCTTAAATGAATCTGTCAGTTTTTCTTTACTAGAACCTAATGATTGAGAAATAAATGAAACGTTTCTATCTTGGTTTTTAATATGATTAATAGCAGCTTGTCCAGCCACGAATTCTAATCGAACAACACCATCTTGAATTCGTTCTGATTTTAAAATTTTAATTAAACCTATATCACCGGTTCTATTTACATGTGTTCCTCCACATGCCTCAATGTCAAAATTACTTATATTCACTATTCGTACTTTATTTGATGGAACTACTCCACCCTGATAGATACGAAAGGAAAATTTTTGTTCGCTTTCTCCTCTTTCATATTCTTTTATGTTTACATCAAGGTTCTTCATTACAATTTCGTTAGCAGTTTTTTCGATTCTTTCTACTTCTTTTTTATTCAATGCAGAATGATGAGTTATGTCAAGTCTTCCATAATTAACGTCTTTAAATGCAGAATTTTGCCATATCCACGAACCAAGTGTATTTCTAGCTGAAGAATTCAATATATGAGTAGCTGTATGATGTTTTGTTATCGACTCGCGCCTTGCATCATCTAACTTACATTTAATCATTATTCTCTCTGAAAGAGATGATAAATTCTCGACCTTATGAAGAACAATATCTCCTTGTTTTATTACTTCTAGGACTCGAGCGTCGCCGATCAATCCTTTATCAGGTTCTTGTCCTCCGCCTCTCGGATAAAATGATGTTTGATCTAAAATCACATAATTTCCTTTTATTTTTAGGATTTGAGCATCAAATTCTCGGATTGAAGAATCTTCATAGTATAACAATTTAGTAGGCGACAAGCCTTCCAATCCTTCTATTGTTGGAATATAAAGAGGTTTTTGGTTAATATTATGTAACTCAGATAATTTTACATAAAAATTCGAGGGTATTTCAGTTATTACATTTACTTCCTTAAGGAAATCAGGAGTAATACCATCAGATTCATATAATCTTATAAGATCATCTACATTCAGTTGTTTCCCATTCTTACGTATAGTAGAAGCAATATCATTCATACGTTGTCTTGTACTTACATATCTATCAGATTCAAGATTGAGAATGGTATAAATCTCACTCTTATTTTCCTCTAGTTCAGGAAACATATTTTTCAAATATCCTACATGTGTATCGATTAGATCTTCAATTTTTATGTTCCATTTGAATCTCTCAATAATAGATAAAACTCTACGTAAAAGAATTCTAAGATTATAACCTCCACCTACATTAGAAGGTAATGATCCGTCTGAAATAGCGAATAATAATGTTCTTGTATGATCAGCTATTGTATAAATTGCTTCATATGGAGATACGATTTTTTCTAGATGTTCAAACGTTACTCCCATCTCATGAGCAATGCTTTTTTTCAATTTTATTATTTTATCAGATGAATCATCTTCAATCATGTTAAATTTTCTAGACACAAATTTAAAATAGTTTGAGAGAAAACTTTCATCCTTTTGAATTCCAATAGAATTTTCTAAATACTTTATAACTGATCCAAACGTACAATCGTAGCTCGTAGGAGTACCCATAGTAATCCATGAGAATCGTTCCAAACCTGCACCCATATCAATAATCTTATTTTTCATAATTCTATAATTATTTTCATCTCCTTCGAATTCAGTAAAAACAGCATTACCTAGTTCAAGACCACGTACAAAATATTCTAAAGAAGATCCGAATGCTCCTGCACCTATCCAAATATCTTCCACAAAGGTAATCTCTTCAGGTTTTATCCCCAATACATTAGTTAATAATCCAAAGTCCAAGTCAATACACTTGTCCTTCCAGTACCCACCAGGTGCATCTGCATTACATGTTTGGCCAATCATGCAGAAACTCGTATAATGACGACCACTTACTCCTACATTTTCAACGTCATTGAATCTTAGACATATTTGTGGCACTACTAAAGGATTTGATGGTAATTCAAAGATAACCTTATTATTCATTATTCTTTGGAAATCCACTATTGATGCAATTGTATAATATAGATCATCTCTCCATCTACATACTACAGGGTATCGCCTTGTAATAGAGTGACCTTGTGATTGAAAATACTTTTCAGTTTCCTTCCATGCACCTATATAATCGAGTCTTTTATTTGTAGGAGGATTTCCTATAAAGTTATATGCCTCATGATCAGGACAGGTATTTTTATCTACAAGCGACCAAAAAAATTTTCCACATGATATACATTTGTTTCGTTTAAAACCTAGTCTATCAAATAATGAAACTCTATAATATTTATCAGGATCAGATGAAAATAGAGTAGAAACCTCGTTTTTACCCAAACTATGCTACCGAATATTATTATCTATATTAATGCTTTATTGATGCAAGATTGAAAATTATATTAAAATAAAAGAAAATAAAGATTAATTTTTGGCTAAGGATTCCTCAATAAATTTTTGATAGGCTTCTTTAGGAGCAGCCCCGACGGTTCTTGCAATTTCCTTTCCATCTTTGAACAATAGTAATGATGGTATAGAATGAATTCCATATTTTACGGCAATCTCTTGATTTTCATCTACGTTAAGCTTGACAATTTTAACTTGTCCATCGAGTGTTTTTGCTAATTGTTCTACCGCTGGTCCTACCATTCTACAAGGACCACACCATTCTGCCCAAAAATCAACAAAAACAGGTAATTGTGATTGTACTACTTCTTTTTCCCAAGTCGAGTTATTTACTTGAGGTAAACTATGTTCAGTTCCCATATAACTTAATTTGGGTTTAGGTTATTTGAATCATACTAAAAATGCAAATTACAAAGTAGTTATCGTACGTCGATTATAGTTAGCTATGATCGTTTCTACGGAGTCCATCCTTATAAATTGCAACTAAAAAGTTTAGGTAATATTTTATTCCTTATTTTTCACTGTTTATTAGATTGATTTTGAACGCATTTAATTGAAATCCTTCTACATCTTCGCTTTCGCCGTTCCACGTGGCTGTCGTTATGAGAGTATATTCTCCTTCCTCTATACCTATTTTATTTGTATCATTAGAATTAATTTTATTAAATTCCTCATTTTTAATTATTTGTGCTAGTTCTCCAGGTTCTTTATATGCGGTAACACCTAGATAAGATGGTTTAATTATCTGATGGTAATCTTTTATTTTAAATTCTACTTCTGACCCATTTTCTACGGTTATTACTTTTGTATTTATATTACTTAAGTTAAATTGAGGTTTCTGAAAATCTGAAAAGGAACTATCTCCACGATAAATATAGAATACTGGTTTTCCTTAATATGTCTGATTATCGTAAATCATTTGAATTTTTGCTGGCAATACATCAGAAACTAAATTGTTGTCTAGTCCAACTATCACTAAAGAATATGGATTTTGATTATGAATAATATCAGATTTTACCAGCTCTGGTGAGGAATAAGACTCTGTAAGAAATGAAAAAATAACTAAAAACAATTGAATTGCTATAATAATAAATGTAAATTTTTTAAAATTTATTCTATTGTTTATGAAATTCATTCTAATCAAAATTATAATTCTATAAAATATTTAAATTTTGATACTCAAATACAAAATAATATTTAAATTTTAAAAAATTAGGATTTAAGATTACAAATGATAGGATTCTCTGACCAGTTATTGATTCTATTAACAGTGATATAATAGATTTCCTTATTACTATTGTAAATTATTAAGGTAAACGAATTATAATTATTTAACAATTTCTAAAATAGCTAATATACAATACAAGATTAAAAATAATAAGATAATATAGTTAATTTAGAAATAAGCATATGTTGGTCATATTTTTCTGATGTTTGAGTTTTGATCTCCAACCGCTTAATAATTAATTGTCATAGTCTGAACATTATTGAAGGCTGATATTTGGTGAGGACACACAAGAGTAAGTCCAGACTATGACTACTGACTTGGTTACAGTTATTGCTCTGTTCTCTGTCAAATTGGAGGTTGATAACTAAATTACACGTTGCGTACAATGTATTTATTGATATCTTAAATTCTCATTCTATGTTTTGAAATTAGTATTCATTTCAATAATTACAATAAATAAGTATGTATTATTGGGATAAATAATCAATGGTACTGTAGATATTGCTAGATTAGATGTTTCTAGTTTTACTTTTATTTGTTTCTTATCTCTATTTTTAGTTAATCTGTTTATTACTAACATTACATTATTAATTGACCAAGCTTACAATATTATTTGGATATCATTTGTAGTTGATGAAGTTATTTTTAATACGAAATTAGAGTCAATTTTATTAGTCAAGTCCTTTAGTAAAGCAGATGTCTCAATATAAGGTCTTTTTTCAAAAAATTATTCACGTATACTGAGTAATTCTTTATTAACATTAAATTTACTCAATATTTTCTTAGTTTTTTAAGTTAGACTGTACATCTTTTGCATCATAATATTTTAATAAATCATCTAACCATTTGATAATTCATCAGACTTTATGAACCCTGTCATTCTTTTTATATTCATTATCTACTACAATCATTGAATCATGATATTATTCATATATTCGAAATAAGCGTTTAGATAAGTGTTGAGACGTTTCAACACTTTCTTCTATAACTTTTTCTATTCTGTCATGGTCAATAGAAATCAGTTGGTTGTATGAGAAATGTTTAAGATGGGATTGTACACAGGAGATTATGTATATAATATGAGTGAAATAGAAATCAAAAGATGTTTGAATTGTGGTGATTTAGTCTCTAATCGTACTTTTATGTATGATAATCCTAATTTTTGCACTGGACAGTGTAAAGATGGTTACCAGAGAAGAAATTAGTAGAACGATAGGACCAAGTAGGAACTAAAAGTATTGACAATACTATGAGCAATTTTATCTCTTATTTTTAAAATATTTTTTCTTAGAAACTAGTGCTTCAATCAATAAATAATTTGTTTCAAAGTTATAAATAATGTCACAGCAAAACAATACTAGTAGAAAATTAGTTCAGTAGAAGAATTGAATTTATTATATAAATGTTATAAAGATTAAATTTGGTAAATTATGTAGAAAGAATGATAAGGATTCTAGATTCTAGAGTAAATCTGGATATTTCAGCTATTTGTTTTATTAATACTAAACTTTTTCATTCTTTATTAACAATCCAATATCGACTAAAATGAATTAATATCTAATGCAGATTATAAAAAATATAGAGGATTAGTTGACTATAACTACACCTGTCATGAATGGATGAATTGCGCAATGATAATTAAATTCTCCTGCTGAATCAAATGTATTTTCAAATGTGTTCCCTGGAGATATTGGACCTGCGTCAAATAGTCCTTCGTCAGAAGTTACAGTATGTTGTATTGAATCATCGTTTGTCCAAAAAACCGCGCTTCCTGTTGGCACACTGATTTGAGGAGGATCAAATGACTGGTCATTGTTTGGATTGGCTGCTCCCGGTGCTATTGATACTGAACCTTCCTGAGAAAAGACAGGTATTGTTGTTGTTATTGTGGGATTCGCTAAAAGCCCCATTGCTAGCATACTTATCATTATTATTAGTCTAGAAATGATAATTTTCATTGTATGCGATGGAGAATTTAATATATAAAAAACTATATCTAATTAATTTAACTTTTGCTTAAATAATTGTCAAGATTTCACCAATTACTACATTACTTTTAACATCTTGATCAGTATAGGTATCTGTTGAATTGAGAACGGATAGAAATTTTTCATATGGTGTATATTGTGATTTTTAAGAAGACATTGATACAGTTTGCATACATTCATATCGGTAATATACAAATATTAGATTATTTTATTGCTATTGTTACTATTATTTTTCTAAATTTTTATGTTTTTAAAACAAGAACAATTCTGTTGCAACAATATGTTTACATTTATTTAGCTTAAATTTAAAATCTGGGCATGTACAGGTGCCATTTTCTATATCTACTTCATAGTATTTGTTTTTTTCCTTAATACTACTTCTAACCCGAAATAATCTTTTCTTTTCTATTTGACTTTGATTTTCTTCGTTTTCATGACTACTATCCTGTTGTTGTAGCCCTTCTTTTTCTTCTCTTATTTCAATTATCATAGGTTCGAATAGAGTTGATTCTATTATGTTGTAAGCTTTTTCAAGTCTTTTTCTTTTTCTTTCTACTGTCTTTTTCATTCTCTTTGAATTATTGTTATTGTTATTAAGAACATCATTTTTTTCTTTTATTTCCGTCTTATTATTTTCAAGTTCTTCTTTTCTGTATTCCTGCCTAGAATCTGTTGTTAGTGCCTTCTTCACTAATTCATGTATATTATCATCTTTTGTATCTGATACATATATAACATAGATTAGGGCGAGATCTTTACCTTCATATTTTCGTATAACTCGACCAATTCGCTGTATTACTTGATTCATATTTGAAGTTGTTGCCAAAATAACCTCTATTCTAACATGAGGTAAATCAAATCCTATTTCCAAGGTATGTACTGATAATAAGGGATAAAACTCCCTTCCCCATTGATTCAAGATTGCCGCCCTCTTTCTGGAATTTATGTTACTATCAATTATCATTGCTTTAGTTCCTTGTGATTCTAACATATCTCTCAGTTTACTAATAGAATCAATAGTTTCACTAAATATCATAGTTTTTCGTTTGGGAATTTTTTAGTTACCAGATTTACAGCTGATAATAATTTATTTTCTGCGCAACTCAATAATAGTTTCCTTTTTCTTACATTTGAAAACCATGCTTTTGCCATTCCACTAACGAAACCACCTTTTCTTAGCAATGTTGTCATAGACTTAGCATCGTACTTTTTAAAACGGTTCGAAATTTTCTTGATTTTAGAAGAATAATTTTCATAATCAATTTGTTCTGTCTCTGTAAGAGTGACCTTTAAAGGAATAACTATAGGTTTGGCGAGTCTTTTATCATTAACAGCCTTTCTTATAGGGGTATCTTTTTACTGGTGGTAATAAAGTAAGAATTGTATTATATTTATCAAGATCTGATTCATCAAGTGTTGCAGTAAGATCAAGAATAGCTTTTTTATAATCCTCTGCAATTACATCGAATATTTTGCTGAATATCTTTGCTGTGTCCCTTAACAAATGTACTTCATCAAAAATCACCATCTTGGCTCTACGAATAATATCTAGGTTCCTAACTACACTTTGATATGTACATATAGTTATATCTTTAACCTCTTTTCTTTCACCAAAATACGCTCCTATTTTTTCCCTTGGTATACCGTACGTTACAAGTCGTTGAATGTTCTGCTCTATTAATATAATTCTAGGGACCATTAAGAGAATATCAATAGGAGAAGAAGAATCGATAGTAGTAATAGTAGTAGAAAACTCGCTTGCAATTCTTCTTGCACATTCAAATGCTATTTCAGTCTTACCGGTTCCAGTGCTATATAAAATGGTACCTCTATAATTATTATTAATCCACGCGTTAACTGCTTCGTTTTGATCTTCCTTGAGGCAAAATGGGAATTTTAGTTGAGAAATAGCTGGAAAATCAGACATGGTAGTATTTATTATTCTGATATGAGTTTATGTATAATAATCATTTTGCTTTGCTTATTCTATTCTATGTGAAATAATTTACGCATGACTATTGAAAGAGCATATTCAAAATAGTCAATTAGAAATGTATTGATGGTAACTATAAACTATATGATACTTACTAAGCTATACCTAGATACAAAATTGAGTAATAAGCATTGGATAGTAACTATGGTTAAAAATAAGATGGTACCTGTGATTTTACTAAGTTGAGGCATTTTTGTATTGTTAGCACTGACATCTTTATCCTCTGCAAACATTCTCTGTGCACATGTTCTCTATAATTTTTTCAAAATCTTATAACTGTTCTTTTGTATCGCCAATTTCTTTCATAACCATCTCTTTCAGTATTGAGTAATCACTAGCATCTAATAACCAAAAATTAAGATTTTTTGTAACTTTTCTTTTGTGGTTATCTCAGTCGTTTCAGAGGTTCATTAATGTCTTCAAAAGAATCACAAATGAGGCTTGCAAATTCTCAAGACTCTTCTTTATAACTTGATGTTTCCATAATTTTAAAGATCATTCTAAACCCTTGATTACTATTATTCAAATTATGTATTATTTCTTATAATGTTTTATTTTGAAGTGGAAATCATTTCATCGCTTTTTCCAATTTGTAAATAACAGATTGAATATGATTTGTCCATTCTTTCAATGTCGCATCTGGGATACGTCGATTGGGAGATCCTAAGCTCAAGTCGTCGATATTAAATTTTAGGAGATTAATAATCAAAGACATTTCATCGCGATTTAAATCTACTAGAGTCATTTCTGAGATTCATTCCATAACATCTTTAAACTCAATATGCCTAATCAACATTGAGATATACTCTACATCTTGATATTTATCTTTAAACCTATCATCATTTAAGACTGCTTTAATCCCAATTTTGAGCGAACTTAATTGTTTATCTGATAATACTAGTGAATGTATAGGATGGGGTTGGTGACATTGTCTGCACGACATATCAGTAGGGTCTTCTTTGTAGGTATACTTTGAACTCATATTAAACACTATAAATAAAATTATTTCTATTACTAAATATCAACGAAACTATCAAACTACATTAGAGGAACTTGCTAAAAAAATTTCTGAAAATGCAATTATTCTTTGTGATTATATATTAGCATAAGAAATGACATAAATAAAGGAATCAACTAAAGAATGGAGAATAAAAATTTAGTCATTTAAATTTGTAGATAATAAAAATAATTATTTTTCAAATACTTGTATTCGTGAATTTCCTGTATCAGCTACAAAAACCTTACCTTCTGGATCTATTGCAAGATCTTCAGGTCTATTGAATTGTCCATCTTGTTTTCCTTTAGATCCGAATTTGCTAATGAATTTTCCATCTTTATCAAATACTTGAACATTAGTAGATGTTTTATCTACAACAAAAACTATGTCTTGCTTTTCATAATAGTCTATTCCAGGGGAAGTACCTGAAAACTGTCCTGATCCATTTCCGAATGATCCCCACTGTCTTATAAAATTAAAATTTTTATCAAAAACTTGGACTCTAGAATTTTTCATGTCAGTTACATATATTGTGTTATTGGAATCAAAGACGATCCCATGTGGTTCAAGGAACTCTCCTGCTGCAGAACCTTTAGAACCATATGACTCTATAAATTTACCATTCTCATCAAATTTTAAAATTTGATGTGCATTTTTATCAGTTAAATAAACATATCCGTTTGAATCTATAGATAACTGATGTGGGGTTCTTTCAACACCTCTACCACCAGTATCTTCAAATCCCCATTTTAAAATAAATTTACCATCATAAGTAAATTTCTGTACTCTGTGGTTTGCTAGTTCTAGTGTGTAAATAAATTGGCCAGATGGATCTACATATACATCATGTAATTTATCGAATTGTCCATCTTCAGATCCTTCTTCTCCCCATTGTAAAATAAATTTACCATCTAAATCGTATTTTTGAATCCTGTCATTACCGGTATCTGTTACGTATACATTTCCTTTTTTATCAATATCAATACTATGAGGTGTACTTAGTTCACCATCATTACTTTCTTTTCCTCCAAATTTTGTTAAAAATTGATATTCTGCAGTATTGCTTTCACCAAAAATAGTTTCAAAAAATAATAGACTATAAAAGGAAATAAAGAAAATCCCATATATTAGAAAAATGTTAATCATATCATATAGTGTTAATCTTTATTTATAAAAGATAATCAAAAATTGACGATGTTAATTGCGGAATGTTATCTTTTAGTCGATTATCAAGACTTCAATAAGCGTAACTCTGAAAATAGTATCATAGTAAGATCTATTATGTAATTAAATTAAAGTTGAATGGTGGGATCAGTAAATGAATTTGATATTTATCTAGAGCAAAATATCAATTAATACAAATTCACAAAATAGTTATTAGAATCTTAATAGAATTACAGGCTCTCAATAATCATAAATTAGATCATCAAAATAATATGAGTTACAAGGATTTATCTATGAAATTAAAGCTGACAATATTAGTTCATAAATCTTATAAAAATTGTGTATACCTAACTATTTAAAGATTTTTTAACAAAACAAACAAAACCCTAATTATTAGTTGATAAAATCCTCCGATTTTAGTAGCTTTTATATATCGAGTTTTTTAGATGTTGGATAGTATGACTATTATTAGGACAAATTTAGACATATAATAATAATTATAAATGTTAAAAAGATGCTAATATGATAAAAAACTTGAATTATTTTATTTGTGGTTTGTTATTTATGTTAATAGGTCTATTCAAATTGGTAGGTGTAATTATCTCAATTCCAGGATCTAAACAGCTTTTAGGTAAATAATTGTAGACTTTGAGCAGATGGATGATATAAAACAGTAGTAATATAGCAAAGATTTAGGTTTTGGATCTGATCTATATATTAATTTGTATCTTGTTTCCTGAAGATGATCCTAATATACTAAGAAATATTACTATTTAGTTTTAAGGCAGATATAATACAATTAGAGGTTCTTATGTTCTGGGCCTGACTAATTTTTTAGGGTGTGAAAACATTCTTCTTTTCCTCTATTCTTATTAGTTTTGAGATTAAAAATATGGTTCAACTTTTTTTACATAAGTTTATTATTTGTAATATTTTTAATGCTATTATTTTTTTTATCGATTAGACTTCTTCATCCAGTCTTTTCTTTAAGAGTATTGTAGTTATTTTTGGATCAGCCCTTCCCTTTGTCATTCTCATTATCTTACCAAGCAAGAAGTTTATTGCAGTAGGATTATGTTTAGCATCTAACGTTGCCTTTTTCTCTTCATTGAATATCTTATCAATTGATTCTAGTAAAATTGTCTCATCATTGATTATTGTGGTTGTCTGTTTTTCTTTTTTTATGATATCAGACGGTAATTCTCCTGTTTTAATAATTCTAGAGATAATGGATTTTGCTGTAGATCTATTTATTGTATTATCATCAACTAACTTTGCAATCTCCGCAATATGTTTAGCATCTATCTTCATTTCATCAGTTATTGTTTTTTTACCTGATGAATCATATTCTATGAATGCAAGAATATCACTTACTATCCAATTTGATATAGATTTTGGAGAATGATATATTTTTATTGCTGATTCAAATAGATCAGCTAAATCTTTATTGTCAATGAGTACTTGTGCTACATGTTCAGAAAGTCCATAATCATTGATAAATCTGGATTTTCTTTCATCTGGAAGCTCTGATGTTTTAATTAAAGATAAATTTTCTAACAGAATTTTTGGGATATCAGGTTCGGGAAAATATCTATAGTCTTCTTCTTCTTCTTTCGATCTTGCCTGTTTTGTAATTTTTCTTTTATCATCCCAATGTCTTGTTTCAGCTTTAATTTCTATATCATGAATGGTCATTGTTTTTTGGCGTGTTATCTCATATGTCAATGCCTTTTCTATATCACTAAAAGAGCCTATGTTTTTGATTTCTACTTTTTTTCCATTACCTATAGAAATATTTGCATCACATCTAAGAGAACCTTCTAAATTGGTATTACATACATTCAAATGTTCTAGTATAGAGGTCATTTTATTTAAAAATATTCTTACTTCTTTAGGATCAACAAAATCAGGTTCAGTTACGATTTCAACTAATGCTACGCCAGCTCTATTGTAGTCAATTAAGGCTTGTGTTCTTCCATTTTCATAAACCAGTCGTCCTGGATCTTCTTCCAGTTGAATCCTTCTTATTCTGGCAATTTTGTAATTTTCACCATATTTTATAGATCCTTCTTTTCCTATGCTTGTACTGGTACCATAAGAGTCATATTGTGTGATCTGGAAATTTTTTGGCAAATCTGGATAAAAATAATTTTTTCTTGAAAAAACTGTTAATTCTGGAATTTTACAATCCAAAGCTTTTGAAATCATAATTGCGAATTCTACAGCTTTTTTATTCAATATTGGCAATGATCCAGGCAATCCAAGACAAATTGGACATATGTTAGAATTGATTTCTTTTTCTCTATAATTACAATAACATGAACAAAATAATTTAGTATTAAGTTGAGTTAGCTGACAATGTATTTCAAGACCAATTTTAACTGGTAATGATGATGTCATTATTATAGATCTGGATATGATGTATTAATATTAATTGATTTTTCAATAACTTCTGATATATCCAGTAATTTTTTCTCTTGAAATTCATCAGCCATGATTTGGAGTCCGATCGGTAGACCATTTTTGAATCCTATAGGAATTGAAATTGCAGGAATACCTGCCAAATTAGCTAAAACCGTGTTAATATCTATTAGATACATTTTTAATGGATCGTCGATTTTTTCTCCAATTTTAAAGGGCAAAACTGGAACTGTTGGAGATATAAGTAAATCATATTCCTTAAAAAGTTTTTTTAGCTCGTGTTTAATTAAATTCTTTACTCTTTGTGCTTTAAGATAATATTTTCCGTAATATCCCGAAGATAATACAAAAGATCCTACTATTATTCTTCTCTTGACTTCATCTCCGAAATTTCCTCTTGTTTTTGAGAAATATGTATTCCATTCGTAATCGTCTGGATTTAATTCAAATCCATATCTTATATTATCAAACCTTGCCAAGTTACTGCTTGCCTCAGCTGTAGCAATTGTATAATAAGATGCAAGAGCATATTCTGATGATTTTAATGACGATTCCTCATATGTAAATCCAAACTTGTTAAATTTATCTATTGCAGAATAAATACATTGATATACAGACTCATCAGCTCCGTTTATTAGTTCTCTTAGTAAACCTATTTTTTGGTTATTTTTTTGTTCGGGATCATAATTATTAGTGTTAATATTATTTCTTGTGTCTATTGTTGTATTGTCATTAGTATCTTTTCCAGAGATAACTTCCATAATTTTTTTAACGTCTGATACAGTCCTTCCGATAGGACCAATTTGTTCTAGACTATTGGAATATGAAACAAGTCCGTATCTACTTACTAATCCATATGTTGGTTTAAATCCAACCACAGAACAAAAACTAGCTGGACAACGAACAGAACCTCCAGTATCAGATCCTAATGACGCGGTACATAATTGTGCAGCAACGCTAGCAGCACTGCCACCTGAAGACCCTCCACACACATAATCCAAGTTCCACGGGTTTCTAGTAAGTCCATAACTGCTCCATTCTGTAGTTGATCCCATTGCAAATTCATCAAGGTTTAATTTTCCTATTATTATTGCATCTTTATCTTTTAATCTCTTTATGACGGTAGCATCATATGGTGGAACATAGTCGGATAGCATTTTGGAAGCACACGTTGTTTTTAACCCTGCTGTACTGATATTATCCTTTATTCCTACTACAATGCCTGCTAAAGAACCAACTGTCGAACCTGATCTTATTTTCTTGTCTATCTGTTGTGCCTGAACAAGTGCATTGTCATTTATTGTTATAAATGAATTTATCTTTTGATCAACCTTTATTATTCTTTCTATAATTTGGGATACATATTCTTCAGAAGTAAATTCTTCATTTTTAATGCCATTTGTAACTTGTTCAATATTTAGAGTATAAAGACGGGACATATTTAACTCATAACTGGACCTCTTACAAACTTGTCTTTTAGGTTTTTGGCTATTTGGTCAATATTAAGAGTTGGCTCTATAACAATGTCTTCTCGTAATTCTGACAATTTTTTGAAAGATACTAATACTGATGGTTTATTCTCTTCAAATGAAACTTCATCTAACTTATCCAAATATTTTATTATCTTTTCAATTTGTTTAGTATAAGTTTCAAATTCATTTTCAGTTAAATCTATCTTTGAAAGTTTACTTAAATGTTTTAATTGATCTTTTGTAACCAAATTTGATTTATCACTCCTCTTTCCTTACTTTTTCTTCTATGGTGCAAGTCTATCAATATCTCTTGGATATAATATAGCATCACGAATATTGTCTATTTTGGTGAGAGTCATTAAAAGCCGTTCTAAACCTACTCCACAACCAGCGTGTGGAGGCACTCCATAATTAAACACTCTCAGATGGTAGTCAAATGAATTCAAATTCAATCCTTTTTTCTTCATTCTATTTATCAGAATTTCTTTATTACTAATTCTTGTGCTTCCAGATGATATTTCTAATGATCCATACATTAAATCAAAAGATTCACAAATTTTTGAATCATCTTGGTTCTCTTTCACATAAAATGGTTTAGCTGCCATGGGCCAATCTGTTATGAAATAAAAATTATCGTTTAAGCGAACGTCATCAAGTTTGTTGATTAGCTGCGGCGATAAATCATCTCCCCATCTTACTTTTTCTCCAATATTTCTCAATTTTTCAATTAATTCCGTATATTTTAACCTTGGAAATGGTGATTTATTGTTATTAATTTTTTGATCAATGTCTAATTCATCATTATTTTTAATACTATCATCTTCAAATAATGATTTTATAATAAACTGAATCATTTTCTCTAATAATACCATAATATCATTATAGTCAACAAAAGCAGATTCAATATCTATCGATGTAGCTTCTGATAAGTGTCTATTGGTACGAGAAGGCTCAGCCCTGAAAATTGGACCTATCTCAAAGACTTTTTCAAAAGCCATTGTAAGTTGTTCTTTATATATCTGAGGACTCTGAGCTAAAAATGCTTCCCTCTCATAATAGAATATTGGGAAAAGGGCAGTTCCTCCTTCTGAAGCTGTAGCTATTATCTTAGGTGTATTAACCTCTATAAATTTTTCATTTGAAAGAAAAGTGCGAATATATTTTAAAATATTATTACGGATGATAAAAATATCTTGCAAGTACTTTCTTCTCAAATCTATTGCTCTAAAATCTAACCTAGTATCAATTCCAGCAGGATTTCTATTCTGTATCATAAATGGAGGAGCCTGTATAGGAATTGAAAAAACCTTGAGTTCTAGTGGTATTATCTCTATTCCATTAGGTGCTTTTCTTTGAGAAATAACCTTTCCATTTACTCCAAGAGAGGTATGTTCCTTTAACTGCAAGACTTGTTCATATACTAAATCTGGACATTGTCCTTTCTTAGCAATTATTTGAGTGTCTCCATCTTTGTCTCTTAACATAATAAATTGAATATTGCCATGGTCCCTAATGCTGGAAATCCATCCCATAAGAGTAACTGCTCTTCCTTCTAGAGATGGATTAATCTCTGATGAGTAGTGAGATTTTCTCCAATTTCCTAATTCCTCTTCTCTTAATCTAATATTATTCAATTTTAAAACCTAAATAACATATGAAGAATTATACTAGACTAATTTATCCATAACGTTTCAAATATGAAATCCATACTTTAATCAATTATTTGTAGTATAATAATTATTCCTCCTGTTAATATAAGAATAAAAAAGTACTTTCTACTTTCGATTCCTTTCTGTGCTCAATTAGAAGGTTGTTTCGATTTGACCATAAATTTTCCTTTAACAAGCTAAATAATTTTAGAGATTTTACAACATTTGAATTTTTTACAAAATCTTATTAACAAAAAATTTGGTAAAAACTGATTTGTTAAATTGTTTCAAATATACATTAGATATCAGTACCTCGAAACCCTAGTAATTAATAAATTTAAATGAAGACATTATAACAATTAATTATTAATAATGAGTTTTCAAAATTCAACTAACGATTTTTTTCTTATAATAGATCTATCATATCTCAATTTCCAGAGACCATCTTCTCAAAAAAATGAATATATAACTACAATACGCCAAAAAATAAAGTTGTGAAAAATAAGTCCAGAAATTAAACATAATTAGAACTGTCGTATTGTTAATTTTTATCACTATTCAGTTTTAGATTAGCTACAACTCCTGCATGGTCCGATGGCCAAAGACCAGATATTGTACGATCATTTTGTGAATTCCCAACAATTCCTATATCTTTTACCTCAAAATTGCCTCGGAACATCACCAAATCTATTCTCTCCGTTAAAGAAGAATTCTGGTTCAACAAATCATCAGCTTGGCAACAAGTAAAGCCAGTGCCTTTTCCCTTTATTACCCATGCATCAATAAAATCTACATCTTTTAGTTTTGTGTATGTTTTTGTCCCAGTTCCAGCAGCATTTGAATTGAAATCGCCTATGAATATAATGGGTAAATGTGTATTATCAGACCAATCTATTAATTCATCTGCTTGTAATTCCTGTATAACAGGTGACAGGGCCTCTAGATGAGTAGAGACAACACGGACTTTATCTCCATTATCAAACGTTACATCCACCGAAACCCATGCGCGTAATATATTACTAGTTCCAAATGGAGTTGTTAATGGTAGTTTCGCAACAAACTGCGTTCCATTGGTATTTGATAATGTAAAATTGGTGTTTGCTCGTGCTAGTAATACATCCCTGTCAGTGAACCTTATATCTACAAGGCCTGTAGATGTCACTCCGGGAACTTCAATGTCAGTACTTGCTTGAACAACAACCGGTTCATAAATCAACCCTCGTTCGGCTAGCGTATCGATGAGAATTTGGAGATAATCAAATGAAATGTTAGTTGCCGGTGTAGCATGACCGTCGGAGGGAATCTGAGTTCTTAGTAATATTACCTCTTGAAGACCTATCAGATCGGGCCGGATTTCCTGGATTTTCTCTGCAATTGAATCTGCTCTTTCTATAAAGTTGGTTGCTTGAATTCTATTATAAGCAGACCCGACAGCAGTAACAAATTCAGATGGCGTGGTAGCAGTGAATATTGATGACTGGTTTGCACCTTGATAGATATTCCAGGTCATCAAAGTAAGACGATTTTCTCTAAAGCATTCTTCAAATGGATTAACTTTTATCTGTTCGTTCAAATTAACATTTATATACATGTTTTCAAGGTTTTTGTCGGAGTTTATTTGATCTCCAAATCCGTTACCATTCTATGTATTTCTATTATCTGGACCATCATTTACTCCATTTGCTCCTGCTGCTACAATAGCACCGTCTTGAATTTGAGTAATATCTAATCCATTTACAGTAATGTTGCTATTGAAACATTCGATTTTCTGGATATTTACATCAGAACTCTTTTTTGGATCTGGATAAATATTATAGTGATGAGGTTCATAGAGGTAGTTGTACATTTGTGCTTGTGCATTTACTATCATAATCATTGAAGAGCCTAGGACCAATAGACCTGTCTCTACTACTGTCAATATAAAAACCAAAAGTACTCTTTGGTTGGTCATATATAGCTAGACATAAAGAATTAAGATGCTTATATAAACTAAAGTAATAGTATTATTTTTTTAATTAATAATCAAATCACATGTTTATCAGCTCTTTCAATTGCCATCTTAGCATCATTGTTCATATGTCTTACTACCTGAATACCTGAATACCATTACCTACAACAATAAGAACAAGTCAAAGGTAATAAGATGTATATAACGATGTAAAAACTTTAATATTAAAAAATTTTTCGTTTATTAGGAGCTGATACTTGTAAAGTCTGGTTTAATACTGACCTCTACTATTAATGTAATACTGGTAATATAGATTTTCCAATTTTAGTTATTATGAAATTGAACATTTCTTTTATTTAGTTAATTTATAACATTTAAGAATGATATAATAAAAATATCATTTTAGTGAAACCAAAAGAGAAAAAAATTATACTAGGATGTTTATTGCAGGTTAATTCCATACCATTATAATAATTAACATTTGTAAAGACTTTTGCAATAACCAAAAAACAATTGAGGACTAAATACAAAATAAATGTAAAAGAATGACTAACAAGATCATTTACTATCAATTTACCAAACTTTCTGATTTTATAAAAAAATCTGATTTTATATTCTTTTGAAAAGAGAAATTTCCTAAAATCATTTCCTTTTTCCAACAAGAAGATCAACTATAATGATTAAGATAATGTTTAACTTTAAATTGATTGTAAAAAATTAATATTACTATGACTCTAATAAAGTTATTATTTAGTAGTGACCAATTTATTTGAAATTAATCAATTTAATCCTCAATGTAGAATATAATATGAAATATGTTAAATAAAACATTAAATCAACCAACGATAAAGAAACCACCTATAATCCCATCTAAACCCAAATCCCCATTAAAAAATAGAGGTAAAGAATTTTGATTTCTATAAATGAAGATACATTAATCTCTGCTATTGAAAAGGTTACTAAGAATGTAGTTAATATTGCAAGTGTAAGAATGGTAACTGATGAACTCTTACGTATATTTCCAATTGAGGGAGTAGGATCGGGTATTCTAATTGATAATCAAGGTCATATTCTTACGAACTATCACGTAGTGGATCATGCCAGAAGATTAAAAGTTACCATATATGACGGTAAAACATTTAATGCTAAAGTAATAGGAACAGACAAACTGACTGATCTCGCAGTATTAAAAATTGAATTTGATTCTAATAGTCCCAATAACATCAATAATAATACTAACATTAACAGATTAGACACAATTCCTTCTGCTGAACTGGGAGATTCTGATAGTCTCAGAGTAGGTCAAATAGCTATAGCTGTAGGTAATCCTTTTGGTTTAACTGGAGGACCTACCGTTACAACTGGAATTATTAGTTCGCTAAACAGAAATATTGAATTTGAAGATGGAATACTAGAATTGGTTCAAACCGATGCTGCAATTAATCCAGGAAATTCTGGTGGTCCGCTTATTGACCTTGATGGTAAAGTTGTTGGTGTAAATGTGGCTTCGGTTCAAGGATCAAATAGTATTGGTTTCTCAATTCCGATTAATGCGATCAAAGATGTGATTTCAAAATATCAGTAAAAACTTAATCACTCTTTCATATGCGTAGTGCCACTATA
>JANWKP010000200.1 GCA_025451315.1 Nitrososphaerales archaeon
ATTAGTCGTAAAATAACCTTTATTTAACTATTTTTCCCTTGTATTTCTGTACTCGATGAAAAATTGCACCTTTTGTTATTATCCGAGTTATCACATTCAAATAATTCTCCTATTTTAATAGGCAATCGGCTATTTCCAATAAATACCAATATATATTACTTTTTATGAAGAAATGTAGTGAAAAGCACAGATAAATTTCTAATCATTTTTTCAATATTGCTATTTGTTATTTCTATTTATGCATTTACCTCTTCATCACTTTCGGTTTATTCACAATCGTCAAGTGATGATACTCCTGTGCCCAACAGCTATTTAACATATTTTAATCCATTTACTATGATTAAGATACAATACCCATCGTTTTGGGAAGCCGCTGATAATCCTATTAGTGGAATAGTTTCATTTACCTCGCCATTAGAACATACGGGCGCAATAGTCTATAATATGGCAACGCCGGGTGAATCTGCCGATGAAGTTCTTACCGATATGCTCGTAAAGATAAAAAATCTTTTACCAAATGCTTTTGTCACAAATACAAATGTATCATATGCTGATGATGGATCAACTATTCAAACTTTGATGTTTACATACCATGATGATTCAAATCCGAATATCTATAAAGTTTTTCAACTTTTAAAGACTATTAAAGGTGAAACGTTTCTCTTTACATATTATTCAACAGAATCTTTATTTGATCGATTTTTTCCGTTAGTATCACAAATGTATAAATCATATCAGGTACCCTCATTTGATAATGTATTTCCAACAGATGTATATGCAGGAGAATCACCGCATTCAGTTGATACTGCTGATCAATCTACGACTAATCAAGATAAATTCTTAACTTACAACAACAAGACACTAGGATTAGAAATTCAATACCCTACTTGGATGAATAAAACTGAACAAGATGGAGGGGTAGAATTTATGTTTCCAAACAAACGTGCGGGAGTGTTATTAGCAACTTCAAATGTACAGTCTGCATCAAATGAGAGTTATGTCACCACCCATCTTCGTTATTTAAATAAATCGCTTGACAATTTGTATGTAATAAATACATCAAGATCGGACGTAATGGGTTATCCAACAGCAAAGATACTATTTACGTATAATAATAGTACAGAGCTCTATAAGGCAATGCATTTTTGGAAGATAAAAGATGATCAAGCTCGACTATTTACTTATTTTGCCCCTTCTAAAGGAGTATTTGATGATTTGTTACCAACGATTGATAGAATGTTAAAAACGATCAAAGTGTCGTAGAAATACGATTTGTCTATTCTCTTGTCTGGCAGATATATACTGATTTAAATCTAGGAACATTCAGGAACTGGGAAGGAACATAATCACCCATTACTTAATTTGTAATGATTTCTATACTTATTTGTCAACGAAGTAACAAATCTCTCTGTACCAATGTGCGTGTTTTTTACGAAAGTAGTGGTACTACGGAAATTTACTCGATTACGGGTTCAATTATTTGCGGATGCAATAGGAAGTATGAATCAATGTTTAACTCGTCGTATCCATAAGATTTCTAGTACTTTTTTTGCCAGTTATAATACCTTTTAAGGACGATTCATGAATCAAATTTTAGATTGCAAAATGACTTCTCATGACTATATGTAGATATGACACTATTAAGACAACGTTCCTTAATTATAAGCCTAAAAGAAAATATAGATTATACAGACCATAGCTATTGTACTCTCAATGTGTTCTTTTAGTTCCGTTTTTCATATGAAAAATGAGGTACAGTCAAGCTACGTTATTTCTTTGGTTAAATCCTTCGCCCATTATAAATTGCTTTATATTACATATTAAATAAATCATAACGCATATTGAAGATACTTTTTTTTCTGCTTCTCCCTAATCCTTATCCAGGGGCTGCATGGACAAGGATTAGCTTTTTTGCACAGTATCTAAAGGATAAGGGGCATAAAGTATCAATTGCAGGTGTTTTTACACCAACTAGTTTAAAGAAAGCTGGATTTAAAAAAATTAATGGAATTAGGTTATTAAACATTACTCCTCTAATAATATCGGCAAATTTTTTTTCATTACTCTTTAATGTATTCTCTATGATTACTACAATTCCACTAATTATGGTTCTAAGACCTAATATCGTTGTTATTTCAGTACCTCCCGGCCAAGCAGCATTAGGAGTCTTTACCATAATTAAGCTTTTCAGAAAAAAAATTATATTTGATTATAGAGATGAATGGGAGGATCATGTTATAGGTATCTCTAAATCAAAATTTGATAGGAATGCTTTTAATATATTCAAGAGGATTATGAGCTGGTGTTATCGGCATAGTGACAAAGTATCTGTTGTAACGGAAATATATCGACAAAAGTTTAATGAAAGGAATGTAAAAAATACAGAACTCCTATTAAATGGTGCAGATTGTAACATTTTTAAACCCTATATTGAAGAAAAAAGCAAATCAAGATATTTGCTAGGATTTAGTGACGATGACTTTATTCTTATTTTTAGTGGTAATATTGTTGGATACTATCGCGTTGATTTAATTATCAAAGCTTTAAAAATAGTGAATTTGAAGCTTACAAAAATAAAATTAATTATAGTAGGATACGCTCTTGCTTCTGATATAAAAGGTCTGAACATCTTGATAAGTGATTTAGGGTTGCAAAATAATATAAAATATATAGGGACCAAAATTGATAAAACAGAGCTGGCAAAATTGATCTCTTGTTGCGATGTGGGTATTGTTCCATATGATGGTAACCCATTATGGAAGAACTCATTACCCGTCAAAAGCTTTGAATATTTTGCCTGCGGGCTTCCAATAGTGGCAACAGCCTATAAGGATTCGATCTTGGGAAAATTAGTTGAAAGTAACAACATTGGAATTGTATCAGAACCTGAAAGTGTAGAATGTTTGGCTTCTTCCATAGAAAAAATATATCATTCAGATATAGAAGCTGCAGGTAAAAGGGCAGTATCATTAATGAAGACTACATATGACAGGAATATTATTGCAATAAAATTCCTCAAAATATTAGAGGAGCTGAATAATTCGTGACAATCCCATGAGGTCCAAGTCAAGATCTGTTTGGAAATATGCTACGATATTGATAATAGGATTAATATCGTCATCCTTTACGCTGTGGCTTTTAGAAGAGTCATGGGTCAAAATCCCATTATTTATAATTCAGACTTCGATCGTTGTTACAATTTTTCTTATTTTAGATGAAAGTAAATCAAGTTTTAGGGGAATAGATACTCTATCTAATTATCTTTCTAACAGAGCCATCTCAAAATGGAAAATTCCAAAAGACATCATACTTGTTTTTTTCTCAGTAACACTCCTAGTTCTCTTCTTATTTAATGACGATAGCAGATATAACGATCTCCAATTATTGCTAGCTTTCATTTGTGTTGGCGTTTTATCTGGTATGGTAATCCTAGATTTGTTAAGGCTCAGCAATTACTTTTCAAAGCTCGAATATCTAGTAATGGCTTTTATACTTAGCTTTATCTTTGGTGGCTTCATGACCTTGGCCCTTCTACATTTTAATGAAAATATAAGGGGGATTCTGATCCCCATCATATTTTTGTCTTTGGGTTTGTTATCGATATTTAATAAGTTAAGGAAAAGAATTATCGATTCGAGTATATCTAATCCGCTGATTCCGGGGCCAAAATCATTGTCTCAAAACCTAGATTTGCTAGCTCTAGGATTATGCTTTGTATTTTGTATAACTTTTTATTTCATAATTTATCCCGGATTCACACTTCTCCCAGATGTCGATATTTCAAGACATCTTGATTATTCGTTGGTACTTTCAAGATCACCAGATTTATACGTTAAATTTGAATATCTTTTATTTCACGCATTTGAGGCAACATTTTATGTTTTATCGGGTCTTAATCAATCTATAATATCATTTCAATCCATTCAAATAGGATTAAACATATTCCTTTTTTTGTCAGTTTACATCTTTGCAAAAAGATACTTTGAAAAAATAGATTACCGCATTCCTTCACTAGCGACAATCTTTTTTACATTATTTAGTAATTTTTCGTTTATCTATTTTACTCAACTTAGATTGACAGATGATTCTGCCACATTGATGTCTACTACAATAAGTACTATGGGAAACACGCTAGCGGGTTCTATATATTTCGTTCAACCTATCTTATGGTTTGTTCCATTATCCGTATCTTTTGTAATGTTCATTGCATCTTTCTTTTTGCTTAGGTTTGTCCGAATCCCTCCGGTTTTGTTTGTCACTATTTATAGTATTTTAATTTTAGCAATGTACCTTACCCATATAGCAGAAGCTATTACCTTTATGCTGATTTTAGCTATTTACTCGCTGGTTCATAAAAAATCTCGCGAACAGCTTAGGATCGATCTCGCCTTATTTTCGTGCTTAATAAGTTTTATTATTGCGTTGGTATTTTCTTATTATATCGCATTTGTGTGGGAATCTCCCATTAGGCATGATACTTCTAATACTACTGTATTACTTTCACTCTATCTATCCATTATTTTAACTTCAGTCTCACTACTTTTCAGGAATGGAGAACGTACACTTGGTAAAATTAAGCACAATAAATATACCGATAAATTAAGATCATCTCAAAAGTTAACTGATAAGAAATTCTATGCATTGATATCCATTATTTTGACGTTAATGTATCTTCTAATACTGTTTTCTTGGTATTTTAATAATAACCTTCAATATTTTACATTTAACTTACTGAATGTTTCTCCATGGTTTGTTTATCCTCTATTTTTAGGAATTCCTGGACTCTTAGCAATATTAGGAATAAGATATTTAGGTGATATTTTGCCTAAAGCCAGTCATATAACCATAGTACTATTTGCTATTTTGTTTAGCGTATTAATAGGCAGGATAATATCATTCTTAAATTTAGAGTTTGAATTTACTGGTTATTGGGAAAGGAGAATTGTACAATATATATTTTTATTAATATGCATTATATCTCCAATATCTATAATCTTTTTCAAAGAACAGTTGAAACGGGCAAGGTTGAAGATTTTATATTCAAATGCGTTATTAGCTGCTATCATTTCCCTTATAGTTTTAGTAGGATTTTCATCCACTACCATTCAATTAAATTTCTGGTCAGAACTCTCAAACTCTGATAAATCGACGCTGAATAACTACGATGTGGAAGCTTTGGACTATTTGAGAGATGTTTTTAAAAAAGATTCACACGCCTTCGTAATCTCTCCTTCTCAAATCTCTCGTCTCGCTCTCTCACTTTCTTCATCACCATATACATTAACTACTCCTCAGACGTTATTTACTTCGACATATCCAGAACTTGGGTTATTTTCTCTTAATTTTCACAATCTAGATCATGCATATATTTACATGAACAATCCAAGAGATTTTGAGATATTAGAGGAATTCCCTAGAAGTTGGTTCAATCAATTTCTGATAGAAAAGCTACCGATAGGATTTTCTAACAAGCAAGTTACGATTTATAATGCAAGTCATACGGCATTTCTACAACCAACTTCAGATACTGTAATAGCTAAACCTATTGAAGAGTTTGACGATTCATGGTTACTGCCTTATGATGTTTTATCTCAATCTGATTACAACTTTACATCAATGTATGAAACAGATCCCGATATTTTGCAAGCAAAAAAGATAGTAATTGGATATGATCCAAATAATACGTATAATATACATGACGATTTCACTTCAGATGAAGAGGCTAGAAAATGGAGTGCGATTTCAGGGTTTTGGAATAAATCAACGACTGGCTTACAAGGCAGATCAATGAATAACTATAGTGAAAACTCTCCTGTTAATATAATATTGAGTCCTTATTTATCAAAATATTTGAATACTACTCTTAGTACATCATTTTCGATCAATAAAACTGATGCCCTAAAATCGAACTTTATCTCATTTGTGTATTCGTGGATTAATTCTGATAATTATCGACTTGCTGGGGTAAATATCTCTAATGGGGAATTTAATCCTTATTTTGGTAAAGTCATTAACGGAAAAACTATCTTTGATCCACCAATGCCCGCTTCTAATACAAATAAGAAATTTAAACAAGGATTGAATCAACAATTTAATTTAACGCTAAATATTGGAAATAGTATTCAAGAAATTAAATTAAACAATCAATCCCTGCAAAAGCATGCAGATATGGTTGAGTTAGGTTTAATGGGTTTAAGTTAAAAGAATATTTAAAATGTAATATTTAAGAATTTTGATTTATATGAGTTACGAACACCCTATAACCAAGAATTAGTCTCTAGATATCTTTCATTTGTAGA
>JANWKP010000201.1 GCA_025451315.1 Nitrososphaerales archaeon
CATTTTGCAGTAGTTCTACGTTTTCCTCTAATTTCAACAACATCACCAGTAGAAACTGCTAAAGAATCCATGGTATCGTAATCAATTCGTGCTATACCTCTACCAACATCACGAGTATAAGCTTCCAACACTTTTAGTGACGTATTGTTTCCAGCTCCTGATGGGCCACTACCGCTACTACCACCACTATTACTACCACCTCCACTATTGCTGCTGCCACTACCACTACCACCACCACCACTAATGTTGCCACTACTATTACTATTACTGCTACTGCTACTACTATTGCTAGGCAAACTACTGTTCACTTGTATAACTTAGTTAAAGTGACTACATATACTTTGTTTCTATTGTTACGTGAATTATAAAAAAAACTCAACGAATCAGATGTAATTGCACCATTATGATTAAAATCTATTAAAATACAATTTAGTTAAAGTTTTATTTAATAATAAGTTAAAGCATTTTTATTGGATACATTTCAAATTTTATTTATTATATTATTAACATTTTGGTTCTCAACTATTCCGGTTGCATTCCTTACTATGACACGATTCATTAGAAACAGGAAGATATTTGTTGAAAAGGATCTGCGTAGAATTCATAATGATCCCATTATTATTTTTCAAATTACTACTAGGTCTGCAACTAAAATAACAGTTGTAGAAAGAGGCATCTATTCGATTATAAATGCAGCAATAAAAATCAATTATTCTAATTATAAAATTTCAATAGTAACTGAAGATGAAAACGATAAACAAAAATTTCATCATTTAAAGAATTGTGAAATAGTTACCGTAGATAAAAAATATAATACAAATGCTATTAAAAAATCCAGAGCATTACAATTTGCTGTAGAATACAGAAGGAAAACAGGAGAAGATACTAACAAATTTTGGATATTTCACATGGATGACGAGAGTTATGTTACTAATCAAACTTTACTTTCATTATTAAAATATATTAGAGAGGACAAAGGAATTGCATCAGAAGGTCCTATTGTATATCCATTGAAATTTGAATTAGCGAATCCAATTACCGCACTAGCAGAATCAGTTAGACCATTTGGATGTTATGATTGCGTATCTCAAATGAAGAATCCTCCTCCTCTTCATATGCATGGAAGTAATTTGCTCGTTCGATCAGATGCAGAGGATTCTATTGGATGGAATTTTGGCTCAACTTTAGCAGAGGATCAGCTTTTTGGGTACAAACTCTATGAGAAATATGGAAAAAAAGCATTGGGATGGCATGGGGGTATTTTATTAGAACAACCTCCTCTAAATATTAAAGATCATTTCATGCAAAGAAGAAGATGGATCCTAGGATCATTACAGAATATCAATAAATTTCCTTTTTGGCATCGGTTCAAAATTGCATTTAAGTTGACTAGTTATTTTATGGGTTTTATTTCAGGAATAGCGTCTGCAATAGTATATGTTATAACATTTATGTCAATGCTACCTACATCTATTCAGATACTTGTCGATCAAAATATATCTAATCCACTTATTTGGGCACAATATATTACTTCTTCATTTTTCCCTTCTTCTTTTCCTGATATTACATTAAAAATAAATGAAATGGCAAGTAATCACAGTATCTATCCTATCGATATAGGTCCTATTTCTATTCTACTGCTTTTTCCATATATAATGTGGTTATTATCTTATCAAATAGGGCTATTTCTAAACTTGAAACATACTAAAAAATACCCTTTATCAAAAAAAATAATCTTGCATATCCAAGCAGTATTTCTATCTTTAGTATTAGGAATTATCGAGACATTTCCTGCATTTTATGCGATTATTGAATATTACTGGAGAAATAGGATGAATGCTATAAAGAAAATCCATAATTATGATTTTTATGTAATAAACAAATAACAAAAATATAGAAGATAACTATATTAATATAATATCAGTATAATTGAACTTTATAAAAGTTAATCATAGACTTATAAAATCGAAGAGAAATACCATAATCGTATTTTATTTTAGTGTGTCAATGATGCTGCTAATAACTTCATATAGTGGATATCACAGTGCAACTAATTTTATGAAAAAAGGAAAAATAACAATAGGAGATATCTTGGTAGAAACAGAGTTTCCGTTTAAAGGTACTGTTAAACTAGTAACCTACTTGATGGTTTTTTCCTTGATATCTTGGTTTACTTCTATTAAAATTTATGAGGATTCAATTAAAAATCTCAAAGTTAGAATAAAAACACTTATTCAAATAATTAGTATAATTGCCGCTACAATAACTATTTATGAGTTAGTTTACAATTTTATAGTATGGAATTCCCTTATTACAAGCAACCTTTTTAATAATATTTTTGATCCTAATAATGAAAAAATAAATTATCCAATCCCTGAAATCCCATGGAATTTATACTTTGCAACTCAAATGCTATTGGCTGCGGTTATAATAACTATTCATAGCTATTATGTTATGACAAAATCCAAAAAACAATAATAGTACAACTTTTACAGATTCATATAAAATGGTTATAATAATTAAATTTGTAACTTTATAATATATAAGGTTTTTAATGACCACTTGTATCCTCTAATATAATGGAAAAGTCATACAATAAATTTAAGGAAATAAATAAATTATCTATAGTTTTTGGACAGGTCATTATTATTTTGTTTTTGATTAGTTTTTTATATATTCATAATGATGTTTATGCACAAATAGAGAACCCAAAAAATGCTGAAAGTATTCAGGTAATAAAGGATCCAGATAAAGAAGTGCCATCATTAAATGTGATTATAGGAGATCAAGAAGTTGAAATGGACCCATTTATGTATTCTCAAATTAACTTTACTAACAAGATAAAAGGATCGCAATTAAATGAATCCGAAGACAATATTGTGACCAAAATAAGCCCTGCCAAATTATATGAAACCCGAAGTGATATAGATACAAAACTAACTTTAAAACCTGGGGATAAAATAACACTATCTTATGAAAAAGAACCCTTGATAATAAAGGCATATCTAATAGATTATGATACTGAAGATGAGACTGAGATATATCCCATTAAACAAATAGATCTCTCAACGTTTAGTATTCCAACTAATTCTCCAGCTGGCTTAAAAAGTTTAGAAATAAGATCCTTTTTTGATAATAATGAACAAATAACATACACAACCCCTGTATTTATAGAAAGTAGTACCCCTGAAATAATATCCCAAAATGTCAATGATGATGATAATAATGAAGAAGGAAATGATGATAATTCAAATTCTGAAGACTAATAAGATTAACTATCTCTTTCTTGCAACAGGTTATATTTACAGATCACATTAGAAAAATGAAGAAATAAGCAGGACGATTAAGTTGTAGGTTAAATGCTAAATAAAAATAAAACATTGGTATGTAAAATTATTTCGAGAATTATAAATATATTATTTTTAACTCAATATTTAATAAGAATAAAAGAAAAAATAGTTATCAAAATTAACAATAAAATTGAACATCTGATAAAATTATTAATTACATTCAAAATGAGAATAAAAATATTTCACATCAAATCATTTCGGTTTCACTTCTAATATCACCTATATATTCAATTATAGTGCAGTGATTTAACAATGTCTAAATCTAAAAATAAAGATGGTGAAATGATAAATAAGAAATTCGAGAATTCATAAATTGTTAATATGAGATCTGAATTTTTGCTCTTTAATATACGAGAAAAAGATATCCAATTTCCATTATGGTTTAAAAGGTCTAAAAGATTATGACATTAGAGTTCGAAGATAAAAATTATTTTTAACGTATCTTTATTTAAGAAGTTAGTAAATCAGACTCATTCCATAGTATATAACGAAATCTTGAATCACTTTACCAAAAATCTGCCGAAAAAAATGGAATAATATTCCCATTATTGACCCAACGATAAAAATTGTCAAATGAATGAGATAATTGTAATAATTGAGGAGGTTTTAATAAATCTCTGAAAAATACTTGTATAGTATAGGTAGCATGCTTAAAATTCAATTACAATAAAACTCGCGTTTGTATCTTATTTAAGATAGAAATGAGTCAAAGGTTATGAGGTTCTATTTGCCCAGCTAATTATTGTTATAGTACTTAGTATTGATCCTATGATTCCAGCGATTAAAGCACCTATTAAAGAAGCGTCTAAAAATTGAGGCATATTTGTATGAAACCAATTAGTAATATTTGGAAAAAATAAATAACCTCCAAATCCAATCCCAAAACCTGCAAACCAGAAAATAAATATTGCTAATTTCCTTGGCAATTCATATCCCCCTTTTCAGCGGATCCCAGTTTGGTTTTGTAACAGATATAAATTTAATAGGTAAATAATCATATCTAAAAATAATTTAAAAAGATATTAAAATAGATGGTTAAATTTGATAAAACTTAATGTATAAAATTATAAACTTGGATAGACCCACTAACATCAAGTTCTACCATACTCCCTAGAAACATTTTAGCAATAAAAATATTAATATTTATAATGTAGAATAACTATTTGATTTTTGATGGAAAAAATTAACGCAGAAACACTTGCTGGGATAGCATTGGTCCTCTTGTCTCTTATTTTTATGTTGGCCGCATCTATGAATGAAGTTTGGGCGATTATATTGCCTGCAGACTTCTTGATTCTAGCGCTTGGTTTTGCTTTTATAGCTTTAGGAGTGTATACAACAATTAATAACCGAAAACATTCTCATGAGAAAAGCACACATCATTAATTTTCGTTAACTCTATAACTTCTCAAAAGTTTTATTAAGCCAAACAATTTTTATCTTAGTTATATTTGATTATTTACAGCTTTTTCATAATACTAGCTATAAGTTTTACTTCTATAATCGATAACATTATTAATTCTGTTTCAAATTTAATTTATAACCTTGGCTACCTTGGAATTTTCGCTGCCGCCTTAATAGAGACTCTTTTTCCAATAATTCCAAGTGAACTAATATTTCCATTGGCAGGTTATGTTGTTCATAGTCAAGATTTGGGTATAGGACAAGTGATCATGTTTGGGTTTGTTGGTTCCCTTGGTTCAACCCTAGGTGCTATTGTAATTTATTTTGTAGCATTAAAACTAGGAAGAAGAATAATCTTAAAGTTTGGAAAATATATTCTTATAACTGAATCTAAGCTTGAAAAATCGGAGTTATGGTTTCAAAAATATGGAAAAGTGGCTGTCTTATTAGGTCGCCTTGCTCCTGGAGTGAGAGAATTGATATCAATTCCTGCAGGATTATCTAGAATGAATTTTATCGAGTTCACATTATTTACTTTTATTGGTTCCTTTGTTTGGAGTTTATCGTTAACTTTGGTTGGATACTACTTGGGTAGTGCTTGGGATAAGTTTTCTCAAGACTCATCAAAAGCATTCCATGTTATATCATTAGTTATTATTGTATCGTTGGTTTTTATTTTTCTTTACAAGTTTTATAAAAAACGGAAAAGTATCAAACAAAGGGAAAAAAAATAATTTCTAATTTGTTAGATTGTCCACCGAAGTAATTAATTTTTTCTCTCTTCTAGTCAAAAAGTCTCGATATAATGTATCTACTTCCAAAGCGGATTGAAGGATTTTACTTCTCATTTTTGAAGAAGTAAGAAACATTTTTGTATCTTTTGGTAGACAATGTCCTCCGATCCCATCCCGAGGTTCAAGGATTTCAACATTCCACTTTGTATTTAATGCATCTCTTAGCTCAGAAAAAAGAATATTATTAGCTTGACAGTACAAGTAAAGTTCTTCAGCAAATGCTATTTGTAAATATCTATGAGAATTCTCGATTATTTTAGTTAATTCTGCTACTTCGATACTGGAAACAGAATGCATAGGAATTTCTAAACTTTGTATATATGTTTGTGATTCGAGTTGATTATTGTTTGATAGGGTATTAGAGTCATTGAAATTTTGTTGGGTTTCAATAAAAGATGTATTTGTATTCTCATGTTTATTATAATTATTCAGGATCTCTTCATCTGTAGATATTTCGGTGTCACATTTTGAGTGTCCTGCGTAAAACTCTAGACCTAATTTTAAGCAACATGGATTTACTCCGCCAATAACACGTAACTGGTTAACACCATATTTTTCTTCATCGAGTGAATACCATCTATGAGGAGCATGTACAACGTGTAACCTATGCTCTAATAATTCGAATATTTTTTTTGAAGTACCGTTCGGAATAGTGCTTTCTATCGAAACAAGTGAGCCATTATTTGCCTCCATTGATATTTTATTTGTAACTGAAATTAAACCTTCGATTTGTGGGGAGGTAATATTAGAAGAATTATGAGTAGAGATGCAAATAATATAAATATCAAAATTTCTAAAACTAGTGGTGGTTTTTAATCCAATTTTTTCCTGTGCTCTAATCATTGCCTCGCTACTAATATCATATCCAGACACATCAAAACCTTTGTCGTTTACATATTTAGCAACAGGTAAACCTAATTGACCTAAACCAATAACTAAAACTTTCTTTAATTTTGCATTTATTGAATTCGACATCAGTAAGAAAATTCTTAATTTTTATTATATATATTGGCGAAAAGAGATCTTTCTCATTTCTAGTAACGTTTCGTACGTTAGTAAATAATGGGAAAATATTTTAGTAGTTTTTATAATTAAACCTATGGAATATTTATGAATAACTTAAATAAATAAAAATGTTCTAAAACAATAAGATATAGTTGGTGTTAATATAGATGAGATTTAATCATCAAACATATATTAGCAGAAATGATAAAATAATGATTGAATTTAATTATTTCTTCTCGAGAATTATTTCAATTAATCTCGTCTAAGCAGAAGAATTTAAGGATAGTCGATACACGATCATTTAATGAATATCTTACTGGGCACATCCCTGGAGCACTAAATATTGATCTAATGCAATATCATTGGAATGATACTTCAAAACTAGGCATTAAAGGCTTTAATAAACAGATGAGACAGTTATTGTCAAATTTAGGAATATCTGAAAAAACTTTTTTAGTTTTTTATGATAATATTTCTGGTCCCTCAGCAGCAAGAGGTGTTTGGCTTTCACTCTATTTTTCCCATGAGAAAGTTGCAATGTTAGATGGAGGTTACAATATCTGGAAAAAAGAAAAAAAGCCCATAGATACGCAAACACAGGCGTTACATTATTGTGAAATCAATGGAACAATTGATGGAACTATTTTGGCTAATTATAAAATTCTTCTAGATTCGATAAAATCTAAAAACAAAAATCAGATAATTGATGCCCGAACTTCCAAAGAATATAATGGAGAACAGCTCCGAGCAATTAGAGGTGGTCATATACCTCGTGCTATCAATATAGACTGGAAGGAAAACATATCGATTGACAAATTTAAATCTCTTGATGATACAAGTAAATTGTACTCTAGCTTTTCGAAACATCAAGAGATAATTACATATTGCCAAGGAGGATATAGAGCCGCAAATACTTTTGTAATATTAAAGGAATTGGGTTTTAAAAAAGTAAAGATGTATTTAGGTTCTTGGAATGAATGGGGGAATAATACTAGACTTCCAATTGAATAAATAACCTGAAAAAGATATTTATTTTTTTAATTAGGGTGGCATAGTCCTATATAATCCTATAGTGTACATATAGTAACTTTTTATCTATATAAAACGGTATCTATAATACTATTGGAAACTACCCGTTTTGAAATTCCTGAACATCTTCCTCTACAAAAGAGCCCGAGTGTTAAAACTGAGAGTTTTAAACTTTTTGTTAAAAATCTGGATGCAGGATATAATAATAAAAGAATTTTAAAAAATATTAGCTTATCGATTAAAGAAAATTCTGCGACTGCCTTTATAGGTCCTTCTGGTTGTGGCAAAACTACGCTCCTAAGATGTATTAATAGAATGCATGAAATGACTCCTGGTGCCTATTCTAAAGGAGAAATACGTTTGGATAAAACAAATATTTATGATCAAAAAGTCAATCCAGTAATGATTAAGAGAAGGATCGGAATGGTCTTTCAAAAACCTAATCCATTTCCAACCATGAGCATATATGATAATGTTGCAGCTGGATTAAGGCTAAATGGTGTCAAAGATAAAAAAATAATTAATGAAATAGTAATAGAAAGTCTTGAAGGTGCCGGTTTATGGAATGAGGTAAAAGACGAATTGAATAAACCTGGAATGAGTATATCAGGTGGCCAACAACAAAGACTATGTATCGCACGCGCACTTGCAATGCATCCTGAGGTTATTTTGATGGATGAACCTACATCGGCCTTGGATCCTTCTGCCTCGACTAAAATTGAGGAACTAGTTCATGAGTTAAAGAAACATCTCACTATAGTAATAGTAACACATAACTTGCAACAGGCAGCTAGAGTTTCAGACTACACTGCGTTCATGTATCTTGGAGACTTGATAGAATATGGAAAAACAGAACAAATTTTTCAGAACCCAACGAACGAATTGACTGAGAGATATATTAGTGGAAAATTTGGTTGAATCTTAGAGTAAAAAAATGCTATTTTGAGCTAATAAATATTTTAAACTATAATAAAATAATTGATATCACCTATATTCTCAGTTCTTTAGAATGACTGAAAATTAAACTAAATTTATGATTCTTTTTACATATTTATCATCAGATAATAATTTAAAAAAGAATAAATGCAATAATAATTTACAAAATAAACTAAGATAGAAAGTACATTGAAAATGTTCCTAGTAAATATACATGCCTTTAATTTTTGGTAACTAACAGAAATGCCATAATTTAAATGCTCTTAAGGTGAGAATGTAAATTAAAATTTCATTAACATAATAGTTATAGAGCGCCTTTAGAAGCGATAAAAACAGGTGTTATTAAAGAGAGAAAATTTTAGGGCTTTGTTAATTTAAGACTATTTCACCTTCAATTGTGAATAGAATTGTATTTCTGATTTTTGCATTATATATACAAATAATTTGATCCAATTGTATACATGTTGTAGAGCACAATTTTGTTTATTACTATTACAAGGATAGTAATCATCAAAAGATTCAAGTTCTGTCTTTGAAATCCTGCTTCATTCTTTCAATCATACTCTTCTTTAGTGGTGAATGTAATCTATGTTTTAGATGTAGAAAAGTACAGACTTGAGGATACCATGTACCGCCATCTGTGTATAATGTATGTTTTACATATTTGCTAACTAAAGAATGAAAAGTTCTCTGCTACAAACATATTTCTTTCTTTTGAAATGTGATTACCAAGTACCGATTTGTGAGTTGGTTCAATTACAATCAATATCCAAACATGTTTGCAACCTGTCTTAACCATAGTCTTATTTATATTAAAGGCAGAATTTCTTTTTCTTCTATAAAACTTGCAAGAACCAAATCTTTGAATCCAGTTCCCTACAGATACGTAAATTCTCTCCTCATCTCTAAAAATTGTTAGTGCTTTAGATATATTTCGAAGGCTGATACCTAGAAAATACAAATACAGAGAGTACATAACCATAATTGTGGATGTTCTGTTTCTAACAAATCTTTACAACATATGCTAGAATATGGCATGCAGCTAATACTGTTTCGTTAAATTAACACAGCCGAATGTTACATTCTGCATAATGCCATTGATAATTTCTCCTCATTTAAAAATTACTTAGTTTTAATTATAAAATAATTTTATCAGGGAACTTAATTACGCAGTTATATAATTAAAAATTAAAGGAATTTGAATTATTATGTACTTAAAATAGATCATTATTACCAAATTTATCAAAATAAAGAATTGTTTGCTATTATATTCTTAGTTGCAAATATAAAATTTTTTATTAATTCTTTTTTAAGTATGATAAAGAATTTTAATTGATGATAGTTATAATCTATCAAATGATAGAATTAAAAAAAAAAGAGTTTCAAATTATAATAAAAGAGTTGGAAAATGACAATCTGATCGATAGTTTTTTTGATACTTTATCAAATCTTACTGAAATTGGTAAAGATGTTTATAATAAAGAATTTTCGCAAATGATTTTGAAAAAAATAAAAAATGCAGGCAACATCAAAATTTTTGTTGCTATAAAGGATTCTGATATAGTTGGATCAATTACCGCAATTATAGAACAAAAATTTATTCATAATGGAGGAAAAATTTGTCATATAGAAGATGTAGTAACCCGAAAAGGTTTCGAAAAATTAGGGATCGGATCTCTGCTTGTAGAAAAAGTATTGGAACTAGCGAAGAAAGAAAAGTGCTATAAGGTAATTTTAAATTGTTCTGAATATAATTCAAAGTTTTATGAAAATTTAGGATTTTACAAACATGATACTGGAATGAGATATAATATTGAAATTTAACACCAATTAGATTTTCTGAAGTATGTAAGTCAAGACCTTCTAATATAATGGTCAGTTAGATGACTTTCAAAGTAACAAAACAAATATTTTGTAATTAGTTATGCTTTTAAAAATTTTAAAATCATGATACTGTAATATTGATTATTCTTTTTATAACCAGTATGTTTGTATTTATATCAAAAAATGTTTCTAAATTTTTAATAACACATATCAAACTCTGTTATTTTGTATAAAATTTTATTTTATGCTACAATTAATTATTTATACATTATCCTTGATGTCTACTGGAGATTAAATAAAAAAATAATATCACAGGTATTATTTTAGCTGAAATCAGAGAAATGTTAATAGAAATAACATATCTTAATTTAGTTTGATCAATTATTGCTGAAGCTGGTAAGAGAATTACAAAATGTCCAAACAACTTCAACAAAAAATCAATAAAAAATATACACAAAACTTTATATTTATCTTTTTTATTAGAACTTATTAATAAACAGGTTACCGGAGTAAAATTTGATCAATATAATTGAGTAAGAGGGGGGAATTTTTCACCAGATTAAGTAATATAAGGATCCGATTATACGAAAAAAAATAAGAGTATAGATATAAGGATTAAATTATTTCATTTGTCATTCAGATTCTTTTACATATTATTTAATTTATTTGATAAAAAACTAGAAGGAGATTTATTATACTTTTGAAGGATTATATTGAATGCTTTATATAGATCTATACTGATGAATTACTCTCCTATAATTGTATTTGATTCGGGGATCGGATCGATCTCTGTGGTTAGAGAATTAAAAAAAGAACTCCCTAATGAAAATTTAATTTATTTTGCAGATAAAGCAAACTTTCCATATGGAACAAAGTCACAAAATGACCTTTTCAAGATTGTCAATAATACCATTAAATATTTAGAAAGGTTTAATCCTAAATTGATAATAATTGCTTCAAATACACCTACTATCCAAGTTATTGATAAAATCAGATCTCTTACAACTATTCCTTTATTTGGAGTAAAACCTCCTATTAAAAATGCGATAAAAATAACCCAAAAAAAACACATAGGAATAATGGCAACAGAGTCATCAATAAACAGTAAAGAGTTAGATAAATTAATAAAATCTGAAATTCCTCAAGATATTTTCGTTTCTAAATTTAATGCATCTTCTATAATTCCCTTGAGAGATGAGGGCACTTTTTTGAGAAATAGAAGAAAGATAAAATCTTTTTTAACTCAAATACTAGGAAATATTGATGATATTGATGTAATTACATTATCGAGTACACATTTACCCTTTATAATAGATCAACTTAATCAGTTATATCCACAAGTGGAATTCCTAGATCCAGCTGAATTGATTGTGAAAGAGATAAAAAAATTTTTGTTAAGTAATAATCTAAATAATAAGCTTAAAAATGGGAAAATGAGAATATTAGTTTCTGATAATAAAAGAGAGTTTCAGGAAACTTTAAGACAAATTGGTATAAGAGAAAAAATAGAAGAAGTTTTTTGGTGTTTTTAAATATAACAAAAAGAATAAATATATATTAATTTACCTACAAATTAAGTCAGATTAGGCGTACCTAACGTGTATTAGTCAATGAACAGAAAGATTAGATTGGGGATTGATGTAGGAGGAACTTTTACTAAAGCTATAGCTATAGATATTTCATCCGGTGATTTTATTGGTAAATCTACTGTCCCTACTACTCATAACTCTGAAAGGGGTGTAGCAAATGGAATAATTATTGCACTAAGGGACTTAATAAAAAATTATAATATAGATAGATCGGAAATTGAATTAATTTCCCACAGCACAACTCAGGCGGTCAATGCACTACTTGAAGGAGATACTGCAAAAGTAGGTATTATAGGTATGGGTGTAGGATTAGAAAAATCCAATGTGATTAAAAGAACAAATATAAAAAATGTAGAACTTTCACTTCATAAATATTTATACACTTGTTATCGTTTTATAGATACGTCACAATATCTCAATATAAATCAAATAATTTCTACTATTGCGATACTTAAAAAAGAGGGGGCCGAGGTATTGGTTGTAAGTGAGGCTTATGGTGTGGATGATCCGAGTAATGAAAAATATGTGATGAAGTATTCTGATATTCCCATAACTGCAGGTCATGAATTAACAGGTATTTACGGATTAGAAATTAGAACCTTAACTGCTGCTATTAATGCCGGAATAATGCCAAAAGCAATTAGTACCTCCAAATATGTTGAAGATGTAGTTAGGAATGAGAATATTACTTGTCCAATAATGATAATGAAAGGAGATGGAGGAGTTACAGATATTGATACTTTTAAACATAAACCTATTTTAACAATATTATCTGGCCCAGCTGCTAGTGTAGCGGGAGCGTTATTACATTCTCATATCTTGCATGGAATTTTCATTGAAATAGGTGGTACCTCTACAAATATTTCTATCATAAAAAATGGAAAACCAGAAATCAGATATGTAACTATAATGGATCATCCTACCTGCATACGTTCGGTGGATGTAAGAGTAGCCGGCGTTGCAGGTGGTTCTTTAGTTCGAATTTCTAATAACCGAATTATTGATGTGGGACCAAGATCTGCACATATTGCTGGTCTGAGATATTCTTGTTTTGTAGAACCTGATGAATTAGACAACGCAAGAATAATCACGTTCAAACCAAAAGAAACGGATCCTGATGATTATGTATGTATCGAGACATCAAATAATAAAAAAATTGCGATAACTAATACTTGCGCTGCTAATGCTTTAGGGTTAATTAATAATGAAGATTACGCATTTGGAAACAAAAGCTCGGCAATTAAATCGCTTTCGTTACTTGGAAAAATGATTGGAGCAAACTATCAAAGGACCGCAGAAATGATATTAGATTTTTCTCTTAAAAAGATTTTACATGTAATGAACCCTATGATAAAAGAAAACCAATTGGACGAGAAGAAGACCGTACTTGTAGGAGGAGGAGGAGGAGCTTCAGTTTTAGTTCCATATTTAGCAACAAAATATAATTTTAATCATGAAATTGCTAAAAATGCAGAAGTAGTATCTTCAATAGGGGTAGCAGCTGCCATGATCTATGAGGAGATAGAACAAACGATTGATAAACCTGATTCAAATGATGTATCTAATATTATAGAGAATGTTAAAAAGAAAGCACTTGATAGAGGTGCCGTTCCAGAATCTTTATCTATCCAAACTGAATTCGTGAACGAACGTTCATTATTAAGAGCAACAGCCACGGGGAATGTTGAATTAGATATTGGGAAGAACAATAGAAAAGAAATCGATGAACATGAGGCGTTAGCGATAGCTTCTTCGATCTTAGAAAGTAATCATGTACAACGAATATTTAATATGAAAAATTATTTTGGATTTACATGTGAGACAATAAAAAAACAATTGTTTGTAAAAAAAAGAAAAAATCCAATTGTAATATTAGATAAATTTGGAAGAATAAGGTTAATGTTGGATAATGCAAAGGTTATCGAAGGAAATAAAAAAATAAAAAATGAACTAAATTCTTTGATATATCAAATGATGAAGAAATCAAATGAAGAATTGGCTCCTCAAGTACATATTTTGGACGATATGAAAATAGTTGATTTTTCGAGTTTGATCTCTCCTGAACATCTTATTGATGCATTAAAAAATGAAATAAGTAAAACAAATATAGACAAAATAACAATAATAATAAAAATATAATCTATTCATTTATATGATACTCATGTATATTTTTTCTAAATTCATTATTTGGCTATATATTATCCCCAAAATAGTTATCATTCTCATTTTTCAAAGCTAAAAAGGCTTTTTTAATTAAGCTATACATATTATTGTGACATTGACAATTACATATTTTTGATTCATCATGTTTTATATTTAAATTAATTATTATGCCATTACAATTACCATGATCTTGTTTAATACAATAGATGGATCTTTCACTCACTAAGTCCTCTAGTTAGGGCATAATAAATAAATTTATTCTTGCTATTCAAAGATCGCTTCTAAAAAAGGTTTTTATGATTGGATTAGATTTGTTAGTACCATTTGTTGGAAGATTCAGTAGTAATAGCAGGTCCTGCTTCAGTAGACTTGGCTAAAAGTATTTCTAGAAATTTGAATGTTAATATTATTGAACCAGAGCTAAAAATATTTGCTGATGGAGAAAGCAAGCTTCGCATTCCATCTGTTGATAATAAACGTTGTATAATAGTTCAATCACTTTATCCTCCTTCTGACAGACATATAGTTCAGTTATTAATGATTATTCATAAATGTAAAATGGATAATGCTTCAAACATAACAGTAATAATCCCATATATGGCTTATGCAAGGCAAGACAAAGCATTTTTAGATGGAGAAATTATTAGTATTGATGTAATAGCCAAGTCAATAGAGAACTTTGGAGCAGACGAAGTAATTACAATAGATATTCACAATGAACTTTCGCTATCGTATTTTTCAATAAGCATTAAAAATATAACGGCTATTCCACTTCTTTCAAATAATATAAAAAAAAATGTAAGTATCGAACAATCTATCATAGTCTCACCTGATACAGGAGGAATAAAAAGGGCAGAAAATTTTGCTGAGTTATTAAAATTACCTTGCCTGTGCCTCAAAAAAAAAAGAGATAGAAATACCGGTTTAGTATCGATAGATGAAAATATTGGAATAGAGGTGGAGGGATTGGATGCAATATTGGTAGATGACATGATTAGTACTGGAGAAAGTATAGTCAAGTCTTGCAAAGTATTAAAAAAACAAAAAATAAGAAATATCATTGTAGTATGTACTCATGCGATTCTTTTAGACAATGCATATGAAAGAATTATGAATTCAGGAGCGAAAGAACTTATTTCTACTAATTCAATTCCAAGTTTGTGTTCAAAAGTAGATTTATCTATATTATTGTCAAAAATACTAGTTAATGCTAATTAACCGGATTGTCTACCTATATCATTAATTAAATTAAAAAAAGGCGGTGCACGTGGTAGAGTTAAAATTAGTATTTTTGGGTACCTCTGCAGCTATCCCAACTTATGAGAGAGGGTTATCTTCCTTAGCCATTGTGAGGGGAAATGAAATAATAATTTTCGATGCAGGGGAAGGGATGCAGATAAAGTTTATCAGATCAAAATTAGGAATGAATAAAAAAATGAAAATATTCATCACCCATATCCATGGAGACCACTGTTTAGGGCTTTTAGGTCTATTACAAACTCTTTCCTTAATGGGGAGAACAAAACCTATTGATATATTCGGAGAGCCAAGATTACAAGAATTTATTTCGGTAAATCGTAAGATACTTAACTTTAATATTAATTATCAGATTATCGTTCATACCATTCAAAATGAAGGGATCTTGGTAAAAGAAAAAGATTATCTTATAAAAGCTTGTTATGCAGATCATTCTATACTTGCTTTTTCGTTCATTTTAGAAGAGAACAATAGACCTGGAATATTTAATATTGAACGTGCACAACAATCTGGCATCCCAGAAGGTCAATTGTATACATTATTACAACATGGGATTGATATAGAATACAATGGAACAAAACTATTTGCAAGAGAATTTACTGGCCCTTCACGTCCAGGTCGTAAAGTTGGAATATCTGGAGATACTCGCCCCTCCAAGAAATTAGAAATATTCTTCAGGGATTGTGATGTACTAGTTTTTGAATCTACTTTTATAACACAAGAGAAAGATAAGGCTATTGAAAGGTTTCATTCCACTGCATTAGAGGCTTCATTATTAGCTAAAATCTCAAAAGTAAAAAAACTAATACTAACTCATTTTAGTTCCAGATATACTAATCTCAAGTTAATCGAAATGGAAGCAAAAAAAAATTTCGAAAATATCCATATAGCACACGACCACGACGTTATTAGTGTTCCATATCCAGAAAAAGAATTAACTAAAAAATGTGGAAGAGTGAAGCAGATAAAATAAATTAATTACTTGTTGTATTTGTAAATATTTCATGTTTTGTAGTATTAAGCACATATTCAGCTGCAATACTAGAAGCATTAGTATTCTTTAAGGTGTCGATTAACAAAGGTATGCGGTCCTTAGCAAGATCTTCTAGTACAGAAACATCTAAAACACTACTATTCACCTGGTTTATAATAAAGTCAATGACAGTTTCTGTAGCATTAGAGTTTTTGGTAATGTTAATAACCAAAGGTACATTAGCCAAACCATTATCTTTGTCTATAGTTTGGTTATTGACATCTTGTGACTCTGTATCATTTGCTGTAGACAGACTTGAATCTCTTAAGTTTTGTGCTAGCCCTTCCTGAAATAGTCCCGAATTCAAAAATATGACGGATCCAATCACACTATACATAATTAAACTAAGTTTAATTTTCTGACTCATCATTGTATAACTGATCTCGAAATTTATTAATATTTCTAATTTATTTTTTTAGTATTTGGTAACATAAATTATTTTTACTAATACTATACAAAAAGTAAACAATAGATGAATATCATATATGAAACTCAATGATCCTTTCCTTTATTAAAAGAATTTCCTAAATTTTGCTGAAATTTGTTTTAAAATTCAAAAAAAAAGAATATTTAATTGTTGAGAAATTGAATTATTTTAACTTTTACGGCTCTATCAAAATGGTTTTTCCTGGAGTAATCTCTATAAATTTAAATCAACATCTATTGCCTATTCAATTGTTTTAACCTTATTTATACCTTATAAATTTATAGGGATCATTTGGAAAGTATATTTCCCAGCAAAGAATTTGTCTCAATACCAAAGTAAATAACCATCAAGAGTAATTTTTCTTGTTACTTTCAAAGTGTTGAATTTTATAAATAATTAAATTATACTTTAAGTGAAGTATTCACAAATAGCTTCCAGCCGAATGTTATAAGTGAAAAGTAGAGTATCTTATATTTTAGACACATTGAAAAGTATAACTTTCCCTCTAAAACTAATAATATGCACCTGTAAAATCAACAATTGTCATTTTACTATAAGAAAACGTGAATATCCCATTATGTTGATGAAGTAAAAAAATTTAATAAAAGTCAATCATTAAAATTTTTATTGATTGAAAAGTACTTGAAATAATAATATCAGGTTTAACAACATTAATTATATAAAATCATTTAATATTGGATTAGTAAATACTGACTGATTAAGAATCTTACTAAAATTAAAGATCAGTAAATATACATATTACCTAAATAATACTACAGTCGTTTTCAATTCTTTAAAAGAAAATTTGAACCAATAAATATTATAAAAATTTATAATAAAAGAATATAATAAAATATAAACTTTTAATGCATTAATTATTTAAATCTTTATTTCTCTTCAAATACCTCTTTTATTGTATGTAATCCATAACGAGCATTGGGAAATCTAATATAATAAAATTTATCTAGCAATATCTAAAAATTCATCGTTAGTGCATCCAATATTTAAACTGCCATGAATATGTGACTTTAATTGAGGTACCCCATTTCCTAAGGTTAATAAAGATGATATAAAGACTGTTTTTATTAATTTCTCATCCACGCCATTTCGTTTCTAAATTTCACCCAATGGAATCAACAATATATTTCAGTATATTTGGAGACGGTTGATTAAAATTTTATAGTGTATTTATACCTAATTCCTCATAAACATTTATAAAATTATTAAATGTGGTATTGTATTTATTTTCTGCCACATTCAATTAAGAATTTATAATCATATTTAACCATTTGACCTATTTAGTAAGCAGTTTTATGTTCTCCTATAGAAGGAATAAATTCAACTTATTGTAAATAAAGGATTTAAGTTCTCGTTTGTGGTGAAGGAAGATCTGGATGTTCTTTCTTTAAATGAATTTTTAGATCTTTTTTATTATAGCAAATTCTATTACAAATTTGACAAACTATTCTTTCATATGATTCATCAGACTTATTGATGTTCTTTCTTATTTGATCGGTAACCCTTGAGAAATAATCTTTTAGATCAAACATATATTTTCATATGGCAATTTTACTTTATAAAGTTATTCTTATTTATAATTTATTTATTTTTAAATAGGATTGGATGTCCACGAGTTTATTCTATAGAATTTGTACAAGTTATTTATTTATAATGTTAATTCCTAAATAAAAAGAAATAATTATATGTTATTATGAAGAAAAATAAAACGCTTGAAAATTGATGAATTTATTTCTCATTTACCTTCAGAAGTAATTTCTGGTTATGATATAACACTTGCTAATAATGTTTATAGAGATCTTTTTACATTTTCTAAACTATCGCCAGATGATGTATTTTATTATATTGGATTTAGAAATAATATTAATTCATTAAAAATCGCAAAGGAAGAGTTTGGGGTTAAAAAGGTCATAGGTATTGATGAAAATGAGAAATACGTTACAAATGCAAAATATCAAATGAAGAATATTAATGGAATTGAAATTATAAAAAAAACAGTAGAAGATCTTGACCTTTCCGAGGTAAGTATTTTGTTTTTCTGGTTTAATGATTTAATGCTCATAGATAAATTAAAACAAAAAATTGAAAAAGAGATGAAAATCGGTTCTCGAATAGTTACTGTATTGTCTCCTCCTGGACTTATGCTACCATCACAGGTTGACTTTCCTTTCATAATGTGTAAAAAACCATTTCTTTATGCATCAGAATTGAAACAACAAATAAAATCAATTTATGGCAATACATGTATCGACTTCACCGCTTCCTGGATCCTGTCTGAGAAATATATCAAAAAACTGGAAACGCCCACAAGATATGCGAGATTTATAAATATTCTTTTAAGTATGATAATCTGGATAAATTCTTGGAATGATGGCGTAGCTTGTGAAAAGGAGATTCCTCCGCCTGTTGAGAGCTATATAGGAATATTAAGAACTTTTTTTAATATTGATTTAACAGAAATGATAAAAAAATAGAATTGTTATAAATGCTATGTATTGCATTTAAAGTAATTAGGTCTTTAGGAGCAAGTTAGGATTTTCTTTACGTTTCTTAAGTTTATTTGGTTCTAGGTTGTGAAAGGAAATCAATTAAATAATACTAATAATAATCCGTTAAGGTATCCTAATGGCCAAGGATTCAGAGAAAGGAAATTTGAAAAGCTTAGCAATGATAAAAAAATTTGGATTTTATCCAGAAAAGTTATATTCTCAGTTATCAGTTCCTGAGCTTGTAGAAAGTTCAATTCAAAGAAAAGAGGGAATTCTGTCTCATACTGGTGCTTTATCAGTTGAAACTGGTAAATTTACTGGAAGATCTCCTGATGATAGATACCTAGTCCAAGACAATATGACAAAAAAAAACGTTAACTGGGGAAAAGTTAATCATCCCATCTCTGAAGAAAATTTTAATAAAATTTTTGAAAGAATGAAAAAATTTGTAAAAAATAAAGAGATTTTTTTATTCAATGGTTTTGTAGGATCTGATGAGGACGTTAGGTTTCCAATAAGCATATTAACTGACAGGGCATGGCAATCGCTTTTTTCAAACCAAATTTTTATAAAACCAACTAAAGTAGATGTTGAAAAATACAAACCTAAGGTACTTTTAGTCGCTCTTAACGATTTTAAGTCAATACCAAAAAAAGATGGAACTAATTCTGAAACCTTCATCACTATCAATCTAAAAAGAAGAATAATATTAATCGGATCTACCTCATATGCTGGTGAAATAAAAAAATCAATTTTTTCATTAATGAATTATTATTTGCCAGAACAAGGTATATTTCCTATGCATTGTTCTGCAAATGTAGGAAAGAATAACGATTCTGCTTTATTTTTTGGACTATCTGGCACCGGAAAAACTACTTTATCAGCTGACTCTAATAGGTTTTTAATAGGAGATGATGAACATGGGTGGTCTTCTAAAGGTATTTTTAATTTTGAAGGAGGGTGTTATGCGAAATGCGTTAATTTGAAAAAGGAAACAGAACCACAAATATGGAATGCTATAAAGTTTGGATCTGTAATGGAAAATGTAGTTGTTACAAAAGATACTAGAATCCCTGACTTTTCTGATGGTACTCTTACTGAGAATACACGCGTGGTTTATCCTTTAGAATTTATACCAGGTGCTATTATTCCAAGTTTAGCAGGTCATCCTAACGTTATTGTATTTTTAACTGCTGATGCTTTTGGAGTGATGCCACCAATTGCTCGACTTAGTAAAGAAGGTGCAATGTATCATTTCATGTCAGGCTATACTAGCAAATTAGCAGGTACAGAACGAGGAATTACTCAACCGAAAGAAACTTTTTCTCAATGTTTTGGGGCTCCATTCATGCCTCTGCATGCTACAAAATATGCAGAAATGTTAGGAAACAAAATAACTCAGCATAATACGAAGGTATATCTTATAAACACAGGTTGGTATGGTGGACCTTATGGAATAGGAAAAAGAATTGATTTGAAATATACTCGATCTATGGTTACTGCAGTTATAAATGGATCTCTTAGAAGACAATCCTTTAAAACTCATCAAATATTTAATTTAGATATTCCTTTGGACTGTCCTGGAGTACCAAATGAATTATTAGATCCTGTCATGACATGGGATAATCAAGAGGAGTATTTTCAGGCAGCAACGAAATTAGCAAATTTATTCATACAAAATTTTGAAAAATTTGGGGAAGTTCCTAAGAAAATTGTTGAAGCTGGACCTCAAAAAATAAATTTATAGCCCGGAGCAGATTCGAACTGCTGTCTCCAGGTTTCTTTTCAAAGATCCAGAGCCTGAAATCCCTAGCCCTACCAAGGAGTTTGACCGCTAGACTCGGCATCAGTTAACTAAGTAAAACTGATTCGACCGGGCTTCTCGAGCTATACAGATTATTACTTTTTCCGATATTTGATTTTATCGTATAAATTTTTAATTTTTAAATGTATATTAATTGTAATTAGGGTTAACTTTTGTTTAACAATCTTGTCTGCTATCAAGTTTCAATTAATTATATATTAATTTTTCATCTTTGCAGTGTAATAAATTTATTGGAGAAACAGAGAAATACTTTTAATATATAATAATTTTCAATTTTCAAAATAATAAAGATTATAGACTTATTTACATTTATACATAATATTAATAAAAAAGATTTCTTTTTCTACCAAAAATCTAATCATCCTGAGAAACAATTGAAGAACCTAAATAATTATTGAAGAATACAATAAAAAACGAATTCTAGTTAATATACTGATTATTAATGAAATTCAATTTATTGAAATAACAAAAGTATATAAGCATGAAAATCAAAATAAATTATTTGTTTATAACTAATTTATTGTGCAAATAAATTTCTAATTTTATGTTTATCATTACTTGTCAAACAAAGTAAATTACCAAATTTTTCCAATGTAAGACCACTATCTATATTTATATCTCTTGATTTATTTATTAATGATTTAATTATCTTTATTGCAAAAGCATCATTAATAGTAATTGTTTTTGCAATTTTTAGAGATTCTTTTATTAATTTTAAACGTAACAAATCATAATCTTCCGAATTTTCACTCTTATTGATTTCTGCATTCTGGATCTGTTTATTATTATCCAAGTAAATAACGGTATTTAATAAGTTAATCTTCTTTGCCTCTTCTGCAGAAATTATTTTGCCCGTAAATATCAATTCCTTTGCTTTTGAAATACCTATTATTCTTGCTAACCTTTGTGTTCCTCCCCATCCTGGAGGAATTCCTATGGTTACTTCAGGTTGACCAATCTTAGCATTGGAGGATGCTATTCTTAAATCACATGCTAGCGCAAGTTGACATCCACCTCCAAGTGCATAACCATTAATGGCTGCGATTACAGGTTTTTCAAAGTTTTCGATAGTGTTTAATAAGTTGTGAACCTGGTAGGCATATTTTTCTGCTTGAATTGGAGTCATATCTATTACCATATTCAAATCACCTCCTGCACAGAATGCTTTATTACCTATACCTGTTAGTATAACAGCTTTTATATTATCTTCATTTAATATGGTATTAAAAATCATTGATAAATCAGAAACAAGTTCAAGATTCAATGCATTGTATACTTCTGGCCTGTTTAGTTTAACTATCATAATATCTGAGTCAATTTCAACTATTAGATTGGTCATATCTTCAAGTGAAGAAATTATTAAATTTAATTATTTAGAAAAAGATTATTCATAGAACTACCAGAGATCTCTCCATTATCAAGGAATCGAATTCTATTTATTGTAATGGATTATTTGAGTGTCCAATTATCTTGTTCTCCTTCATTATTGTACAACATTTGCATTTCTCTTTAACGCAAACTAAAGGTTTCTCGTGATTACAGATTTGACAAATGCATTCAGTTCCATATTTAGAAGTAAGACTAAACTTTTTTTTTGTATATAATATATACCAGGATAAAATAAGTATAACACCTAAAATTATGAATATAAAAGATAAGAGCAGACCCGATCTGAATATTAGTAATAATATCCCAGATACAATTACAGCAATTCCTGTTATCAAAGGCCAAGAAGGAATCTCATTCTCAGGTTTCATTTTTAATATAATTCCATTTAATTTTTGATAATTAATTCAGATTCTGAATCTATTGTAATATCACTCTTTTTCTTTTTCTTTTTAATTCTATTCCTAACTTCATCGAGAATTTCTTTTAACTGTTCTTCAGATAATTTGCTAATACGAGCATCACATTCTATTCCTTTAGATTCAAGAACTTCTTCTGTTATTTGGATCATTTCATCTTTACTTTTTTTTTCAGTTTCGGTAAGCCAATTGAAACTAATGAATCTAAAGAATGCAAAATCGCTCATATGATCTTATGCATTAGCATCTAGTTAACTTTTTCTTATTACTTTTTTTTCCCAATTTTTAATCAATCTATAGAGAGAAATTTTATATTGTTGTTATAAAGAGCTGAAATGTGAATTTTATTAATTATTGTAATTAGATGTTATTTTTTTAAATGATCAATTTACTATACTTTAGATTGCTTCCAACTTAAAACTCGGAATTTTTTTTAAGACATATTCCTACATTCCTTACATGTAAGGTGGAATATTTTAATAATAATTATATTCCATTATTCGGGCTACAGAAATTTGAGATATTGATATAATGATTAACACCCTATTGTAAAAATAAGATTTTGTTTTTTTTCTAGTATAAAATTTGTAGAATAATTCCCTATTTTCTTACAACAATACTTTTAAACTAAATTAATATATTTTACGAAACTTGAAGTATTAAGAAAAAAAAACTTAAACAATACTAGTTAATAATATTATATTCAATTTTTAGAAATTATTCTAGATAATGGAGTAATAGATCAATCCTACCTTCTTCATATTAAGTAGATTTTATATTTATAACTTCGTGGCAAACAGTTTATCGTTTCCAGATTTGGAAATTTCTAGAAATAAAAAAATGTTAAGTCCAGAATCAAAATATCAAGAATTAAAACAACAGTGGTATTTTCATCCAAGCTCTTGGTATAACAGAAAAAAAGGTGAAGGTAGTTATGATGGAAAAGGATGTAATCAGTTTACAGGATGTATTCCAGAATGTAAATTTTATCCTGAAAATGGAAAACTTAATGAAAATGAAGGTTTCGAATAATCATACATTTTAATTTACTATTCTTCGTTTTTTTAAAAATAGAAATAATCATTATTCTCTACTTTAAAATAAGTAAATATTTACAATCACACTTAAATATCCTATACATTGACTTCTCATAATAATTACTGATTCCATAAATTATTATTTTATCACCAAACGAAGTTTACATATTTCACTGCTTTATAATTGCAATTTATTGTAAATAAGCTACAAATTGTAATGTTTGCCTAAATTACTTTAAGGAGATTTAGTTGTATACGATGCCAAAAAATTTCATCAAAATATATTAATGTATAACAAAAGAAATTAATGATGTATATTTAGTTTTACTATATTAATATGTTAAGAGATAAAGTTGTAATTATAACAGGGGCGAGTAGTGGTATTGGTTATGCAACCGCTTTAGCATTATCAAAAGCTGGTGCAAAGGTAGCCGCTGGAGCCCGAAGAGTAGATAAACTAGAATCTTTAAAAAAGGAAGTTCAAGAAAATGGGGGTGAAATACTTATTAAAAATCTTGATGTTACAAAAAAGGAGGAGTGTGATTCCTTTATTAACTTAGTAACTAAAACATGGAATCGTATTGATATTCTAATTAACAATGCAGGCATAATGCCACTAAGTTTTTTTAAAAATCTTAAGATAAGCGAATGGGAGGAAATGATTGATGTTAATTTAAAAGGCGTACTGTTTTGTACCGCTGCTGTTATTCCATATATGATTACAAATAAAACTGGCCACATTGTTAATATTTCATCGGTAGCAGGTAGAATTATTTTTCCAGCTGGAAGTGTATATTGTGCGACTAAACATGCTGTTACTGCTTTTAGTGAAGGGTTGAGACAAGAATTAAGTCAACGTTACAATATCAAAGTAACATGCATTGAACCTGGAGTTGTATCTACAGAATTAACAAATACAATTACTGATAAATCTTTAGAACCATTCGTTGAATCAGTAAAAAAAATGGAATCCTTGAACGCAGAAGACATTGCTAATGCAATTTTATATTCACTAGAATCACCACACTATCTCAATATTAATGAAATATTACTAAGACCTTTGTCTCAAGAAAAATAGTCATTTTAATATTTACTTTTTAATATAATTCACTAAAAAGAGGTATAAAATTGAAATAGTAAACAAATTCCGCTATATTAATTTAATAATATTAGAAGAACTGCATTAAAAAATACATGAAGAAGTGACCACACAACAAAATTAAGATTAATACTTTTTCGTTAAGTTATAATGGAATGGAATTTGTATTCCAGATACTAAGATCCCGAGTATTAAAGAAATGTAAAAAATCTTCTCAAGAAAAGATATTTATGATTACGAGAGTATAGATTTGCGGGTATTAAAATTATAATTATGACATAATTATTTATATATAATACATAATTTATTATTTATTTATAATTAATTTAGTAAAAGAAATTTATTAATAAGTAATAAACCACTGATAATCAATTCAAAGGCTGAAAATTAATACAACCAAATTTACTCTTAATTATACTTGGAACAATGATTAGCATAGTTCCTAATTATCTGTTGCCTCCTATAGTACAACAAATATTTTCAGATTTAATTACTTCTACAGATGGAAATCTATCAGGTTGGGACAAGAAATGAAGACTTGAGATGTCTGTTCAAAACGTGACTGTTAGAACTACTCCTAAAATGAACTTACCTCCCCAGGAGATTATAAGTTCTATGAAGGATGGTTAAAAGAGAAAGGTGACGTCTCATGTTATTCATTAAGGTTAGGAAAGTTAATCAGGTTATTGTGATTAGGATAGACCAAACTATGGTAAATCGGCCCTGTGAAGTTAACGATTAATCTATAGCTATGAATGCCCTATTCCTAATCTATTATGCAAATCAGATTTGAAAGAAATAGAACATCCACTATTGTAATTATGTACTCTCTGTATTTGTATTTTCTTGGTCTCAGTTTACGAAAAACTTC
>JANWKP010000202.1 GCA_025451315.1 Nitrososphaerales archaeon
AGATGATAAAAAAAAGAACCTCCACCTAGGAAAGGTTCAAAGTAATTATTAAAATTGGAAGGAATAAATTTTTCTAATGAAGTTAATAATTGAGCTTTTCCTCCAGCCCATTTAATAAATGGATAAACAGACAGGTTTATACTCACCGGATCCAATATGCTCAATATCCATTACATGAATTCTCTATTTTAAATATTTTATACAATTCTAATAGATTAGATACTAGTTTAATTATTATTTACGGAATATGTAATAGGAAAATAATATTAATCCAAAAGAATACTTGTTAGGCAAAATTTAAAGTAAAAAAATGGTTTTGTAAGTATTCGTTTGAAGGTATTTGTTACGATCCACGCCTTTGTCTCCCTATAGTCTATCGTTATTATATATTCACAGGAATAATATGTAAAATATTCACTGTTATTATCATTTTGTAAGGTTTGAGATTCTGTTACAGCATATGGCCTTGGATGTTTAGCAAAATTAGTTCCAGATTCTGACCCTGGTAAATAACATTCAATTGATTTACTGATATTTAGTAAAAAGAATGAGCTTTGTAATTGTTGTCAAAGGACCTATAGCGATATTATATTCTTACCCATTCCTATCCTAATGGCTTACGACTTAAGTTGAATTGACTCCAATTTATACAGTACAATCCGAGGCTTTGTGATTCGTCCCTCCTAAAGTCCTTCTTGTTGACTATCAACTATATCCCTACCTCAAGTTGCTACATCTATTAATTCCTGATTAGCGTATAATACCGACATATGCCCCGATTTTTATTTCAACCAGACCCAATTGACGAATATGAATTTTATCCTATTACTATCGATATTCATTTGGGAATAATCAAGATTCCTACCGAAGAGATTCTTGACGATGACGCAATTAACAATACTGAATCTGTGATTGTAGGAACTGATAGAAAAGAAGTGCTAAATAGAATACAAACAGCATTTGCTAGAGAATTTCAAAGGTATGGTAAACTCAAAGAGTCTGATATTCGACCTATGGATTATGAAACAAAACAAGCATGGACAAGAATTAGAAAACACATTAAAAATATTGAAGGGATCAAGGGATAACACAAATTAGGCTTTAAATTAGTCGCTTTGACTGAAAACGGATCGCCCTCCGAAGATTGGACCCCTATTTACGAGAATACAGATCACCGAACGGAAAGTGATTTTACAAATTCAGTTACAATATCTAAATTCAAAAATATAGCCTCCACCATCGGTAAAACTCATATCAGAGATCCTAATGGGAGAGATTTATTTCTTAATGCATTGGATGTAGATTCTGAATATGTCTCAAATGTTTTGAATTTGAGAATTGATGAATTTTCTACGATACATAATAAAGCAGAGCCAAAGTTAAAGGAATTCATTGAGTCTATGAATCTACAAGGTAAAGATGTGAAACAGATTAACAAAAAATCATTGTTAGAAATTCTGAAAGACCAGACATATGTGACAAAGACCAGAAAACCCTACGGTTATCATATTTGGTGGCTTTCCCATGTACAAAATAAATCCATTCTATCAAAGTACTGTAAAAAGGAATATCTGTTCGAGATAAAGGCTGATAAAAGAAACGGATTATGCACAATACCGCCATCAACCTCAATAAAAGACCATGATTTTAGGTATAAAGCAATTGGAAATACAAATAGTATTTTTATCAATGATGAATTATATGATGTGTTTTTGGAACTATTTAATGAATGCCTTCTACCTGCTTCAATAATAAAAATTAAAAACGGTCAAGAAAATACTGGTTTTGAAAGTGATCAAAATGAGAAAGACTATGAGCAAAAAATATCTAAGAATTTAGTTTTTCATTCTCTATCTGATAAAACAATAAAAACTACAATAGATTACCTAGAGCCATATTATAAAGAAGGTGATAGAAACAACTTTGCTTTACCCTTTGCTGGAACTGCTTTTCATTCAAAAATATCAGAAAAAACAGCCATCTTGATAATGGAAGGAATATGCGATCAGACAAATGATATAGACGAGAAAAAGAGTAGAATTAATACAATTCAAACTACTTATAGGAATGGAGTATCTCGAAAAGAGATAGCAGGTGGCCCAACCCTTGCAGAACTGATAGTGAAATTAAAAGATTGCGATTATTCCTTTGCTCATAATATTGTTTCAAATATAAGGAAATTATGGCACCAAGATATACTGAAAAATAGCACAGTTAAGAACACTGATGCCAACCAATTACCAAAAGAGATGTCTTTAGCACTGGCAAAAAGATCTCAATCTGGTCATGTTAAAGTCAAGGGAACCATTATTGGGCTTACCCCAGTTTATCAGATGATAAGATCTTTAACTTTGGATTGTACTGATTGTGGATATAATAGACTAGTTGACTATCCAATACCTATTTTTAAGTCTCCTTACAAGTACGCGAGCAAATGTCCTATATGTAGCAAAAATCCAGAACACGGATTTAATAATACGATAATAGTCGATTATGAATATGTTCCAGTAATAGACCTGGAACTTCAGGACCTAGACATTTATAACGAAATTGAGCGGTTGTCAGTAAAAATATTTGGCAATGAAACTAATGATGTTGTTGCTGGCGAGAAGGTAACGATTACAGGCAATTTATATATCATAAGAAAAAATGATAATCCACACAATAAGCTCGAGACTGTATTATTTGCAGATTCCATGGAGGGAGGTAACAGACAAGAGATCATTTTAAGCGAAAACGACATTGAAATCATTAGAAAATGGAAAGAGGATAAAGAAACCCAAGGGAAAAATATTACTAACGAGCTTGTCAAGCTTTTCGCACCGGACCTAATAGATCTTGATAGAGTAAAGAAGGGAATGCTTTTGGTAGCTGTGAGCGCTGGACTAAGAAACATTGATACCCGGTTTCCTAAAAGAATTAGAATCAACGCCCTCTTAATAGGAAATCCTGGGCTTGCAAAAACTCAAGTTTTACAAAAGACAGTCAAACTAATACCGAACTCACAATATGCTGGCGGTCAAAGTTCAACAGGCCTTAGTCTTACCTCACAAATCAGTAAAGAAGATGGGGGGTCGTATACGCTTAGGTTTGGACCCATTGTGCTTGCGAAGGACTCTGTATGTGCCATCAATGAACTTGGACAGTTTCCAATGGAGCAGCAAAAACACCTGTTAGATTGCATGGAAGAAAATGGGTTTCCAATGGCAAAATACGGTTTCTCAACCACCATTGAGGCCCATCCATCTATAATCGCTTCAGCAAATCCAATTAACAGCAGATGGCAAAATAGTGGAGTAGTAAGTCTCAATGAATTTCCAATTTTACCACAAATAATTCAAAGATTTGATTTGATATTCATATTCAAAGAAAACAATCAAGAAAATCATCTTCGAAGCTATGCAGTAAGACCACCCATAAATCAGGAGGCTCAAAAAAAGATTAACGAATTTTATATAGAGATGGGAAAAGTAGGAATTTCTGGTCTACCACGAAGGCTTGATTCTCTCATGAGAATAACAATGTCTATTGCCAAACTAAATCTCAAGACAGAAGCAGATGTAAATGACGCAGAAGAAGCAATAACATTTTACAACGAAGGTTTAGATGACTTTAACCAAGCAGTAAAGTTATCTGATAACCCTAGAGATATTGCTTACCAAGAGATTAGAAAGATAGTCAAGATGAAGAATGGTATACTTATTTCTTTGACAGAGGCAGCAGAAAAAGCCTGTGAAAGTAATGAAAACATTAGACATTATCTACTAAAGAAAGATGACAATACTTCAGATAACCGGTGCAGTCTTAATAATAATAAAGCAAAGAAGTTGAAACTAAGCAATAGTCATCATCTTAAAGTAGTAATGGAACTTTTGCGAAAAGATGACTGCATCCAGATTGTCTATGAAAAACCAATAGAGCTTAGATGGAAAGGGGATAGAAAGGATGGTGCATCGGTGGAAGATGACGACTATAAAAAGGATGCCACGGAAAATATCCAAGAATATTTTGAATCAAACCAATGTGATGTATGTGATGTATGTGATGAAGGTCAAAAGAAAAAAGAAAAAAATGACAAAGACAGTCATGCGGTTGCGTTATCGATAGATAAAGAAAAAAATGGTAATAACCCAAACACATCAATTTCGTATTATGATCTAAATATCAAAGACCAGTCTAGTCTCAACTACAATACTACCGCTACTTACAATAACCTAAATGAAAGATTATCCGAGTCCGATGAGGGTATACGCACAGTTACAGAGAGAATCAATCAGCACGACAATTACAAACCCAATAGCAGATTATTAATAAATGTAAATAATTCAAATACAAATAAAAATTCACAGACATCACATACATCACATACATCACATAGTGGAAAAGATGATGGTGATATTGGGAAAAATGAGAGTGAATTTAAAAGTAACAAAGAGATAAATACAGAAATTGAAAATTCCGGTTCAGTTCAACCAAAGGAATTTACAAGACCTCTATTATATTCTTCAACTTTAACCACTCCTCAAATAAAATTAAAACATTCTCCAAAAGCTGAAATTTTTACCAATGAAATAGATATTACCAATAAGAATTCCTGCCATCTAAAGCGGCGTGATTCTGATAACGAGACCGATGCAGATGCTGATCCTAAATCGACTGGTCCCTCCTCTGTAACATAGATAGATTGTTGATAATCTTATGGACGTTGAACAAACTAGTAATTTAATCCCTGATACATCGAGAAGAATACAAGGTTATGATGAGGTTCTAAATTCAGCTAGCTTAGACCTCGAATGGGTTCCTTACGCCGGAAAATATGAACATCATAAAACACAGATCTATGCAGCGGCTTTCTGCACCAACTGGGGAGAAAGAATTGTTTTACACATATCTAACTATCTGTTTTTGGACAAAGAAAAATCTAAGGAGAAAAATCCCTATGCTGAAAGAGATCTTACAAAAGATATTTTGTTTTACTTTGACCAGTTTCCACTTACATTTGGATGGTATACAACCGGCATAGCCAGTTATGATGAAATTACAGGCGACAGGTTAAAAGGCAGAGATTCTGACTTTTATATTTTACATCAAAGGTGTCTATTTTATAATCTGGATACGCCGTTTGAAATTAGTCGTAATAAAGCATATGTTTCCTTAAGAAATAAATCAAATAATAATAAACATATTGACCTTATCAAGGTATTTGAAAAGCCGATTATAAAAGTTAATGTATTTGAAGGAAAGTATAGAACAATAGGACTTCATGATGTAAGCTCCGCATTGTTGCAAACATCAAAATATGAAAATATGAGCGCTGGAACTGCCAATATTCTTGAAAAATCACTTTTTAAACAAAAAGAGTATGTAAAAAGAGATGCCGAGCTTGTAATGATGCTAGCTCAATATAACAACAGTTTAGTATTGCGATTGATGAGGTCTTTTTCTACTTATTCAGAACTAGATTATTTCAAGGTTTGTCATACAAATGTAACCAAATGGTACGAGCAAAAATATACAAAGATGATTCAAACAGGTGAAGGAACTATTGATTTTACCCCTGAATATAGGAGGAAAAAGGAAAATATAGCTGGCGGCCATCATACTATTCCAAAAAAAGGTTTCTTTATAGATTGTCCAATATACGAACTAGACGTAAAAGGCATGTATCCTACAATAGTAATAAACAAAAACCTGTCATTTGATACCCTGAATTGTAACTGTTGCAAATATGACAACAGCGCATTATTAAGTAAAGAAACTATTGACACAATAAATCAAAGTCTGCAGGAAAACAAAGTTGATAGAATAGTCGCAAGGTATTGGACATGTAAAAAAAGAAAAGGCCTTTTTCCTACCGTTTTGACACAAGTGTTATCAGATCGAGACAAATATCTTAAACTTTTAAATGAAGAATCATCAAAGTCAAATCCAAATCAATTCTTGGTAGAAGAGTATAAAACATATCAAATAGCTGCCAAGTTGTTCGCTAATGCTGGCTTTGGACTGTTTGGAAACGAATATTTTGAGTTCTCAAATTATCAGGTGGCTGAGTGTATAACTGGAGAGGGGAGAAGAATTCATAAAAGAATGGAAGAAATAGCCCAGACAGAACCATTTAATTTTGATATAGTGTTTGGCTTTACAGACTCGATCTTTGTTAAAGTAAATGAAACAAATGAAAAAAAAGCAAAATCAAGTCATGAAAAAATAACCCATTTCATCTCCAGATGCAAAGATGAATTGGGTATTACTGTTGAAATAAAAAATGAATTTAAATCATCAATTTTTTATGGGAAAAAGAATCGTTTTGTGGGGTGGACGGGTAAAGACAACCAGATGCCAATAGTAATTAAAGGGCTGGATGGCTTAGCAGACTCTAACCCTAGATGGGTAAGAAGATGGTTCTTTAAAATACTTGATGAAATAATTAAAAGACCTGATAGTAGATTATCAAATGTTCCAAGAATATTGAAGCAAGCAATATTTGAATTAGATAACGTTATCAGTAAATCTTCAAAAAGTATAGAAACTGAATTAAAATTTACCCAGAGATTAAAAAAAGATCCAGGTGAGTACGCTGAGGGTGTCAGAACTGGAAAATTAGGAAGGTTCCTAGGCAAGGACAAAGGTGAAGAGGTCTATTGGTATGAAACTACTTGCAGAGATGAACAAACCAAAGGAAATTATTCGTTTCTGGTGCCTAACGATCTAAAAAATCTAAATCTCTTAGAATACAAACGTTTGTTACTAAGCAAGCTTAAGGATACATTTGAAATAACAAATATCAATTTCAAACAATTAGAATTAGAACTTGTACAACAAACTCTACCTATTGAATATTATTCATAAATAGAAAAAAAAGAGGGTGACTTATTTTTATTCTTAACTTAAAGTCACAAGTTTTCAGACTATGTCCGAATTATTAATTTAACATCCAACGTGATATCATAGAACAATAGAATGAATCCCCTCATCCCAAGCATGGACCGCATAGAAAATCACTGGCCAAGTTGTAGGCACCGGTAAACGACAGTAATATCTACATCATAAAAATTATTTGTATATCGTTACTAGTTCCAGTAATTATATAACATCAGGCACCGAATAAGATAAAAAGTTAATCTATTACCTTCTTTAATAAATTGATTATTTTTGAGCGAGGCTTATCATGAATATCAAGTTTTTTCGAAATTAAGTATAACATTCTAATAACCG
>JANWKP010000203.1 GCA_025451315.1 Nitrososphaerales archaeon
ACTAAAGATATAGTTAAGGAAGAGCAAGTTAATACCTGTGACATTTGTAATAATAAAATTATCACGATACTATATCTGACTGTCAGTGGCAGTAGCAAAACCACAAAATCTGAAGTTAATACTCAAAATGACGACTTCCTTTCTGATAAATACTACAATGTTTGCTTAAATTGTGTTGAAAAAATTAGAGAATTAATGAAATATAATTATGGTTTTAATGGAAGACTAATTCAATTTTTCGAATCATTGACAGAAAAGAAATTAAAATAGAAATTAACATCAAAAAATAATCTTATCTTCTTTTTATCGTATATAGTGAATATGAATGTAGTACCATTTTTTTAATATTTGTGCATACTTAGCTATGTTGTGATAAGGATAGAATAGAAAAACATGATATTATTACAAAATTTCATATATTATAATATTATAAACCAATATGCTTGTGGAAATGTCATGGTATATAAAACCTCCATTTACACTATATTCATTATTATGTTTTCAATTATTTTACTGATGAAAAATGACATGCAAGGGAATTTGTCAACGTCATAAAGCCATAAAACCTCGAAACGGGGGGAGGTATCTTATGGGGCAAAAACGCTGTCAAGTTTGTGAGATTTATCTTGAATGGCAAGGTACCTGGTGTCCATGTTGTGGTTATAGATTAAGGATCAGACCAAGAAATGGTAAATATAAATTAATATTAAGAACAGTTGAATACCAAAAGAAAAGCCAGCTCAATAAAACTTAAAACTAATTTTAAATATTCAAATTAAGTTATTAATAACAATAGAAAATAGTTTATAATCATAAAATCAAAATACCATACAAATCATAAATAAAAGTCAGCTGCTTATATTTAGATGGAGTATGACAATATACCTAATGCGATTGGTCTTTTACCTATAAGGACTACTTTAAATATTATGTTCCTATAATTAGATTTAGAAATAGTCCCAAAGTAAGAATATTCAGTATAAAATAAATTCAACTAACAGCAATAATCAACTGTCCGATAATTATTGAATTGTTATAACAATTTCAATTAGAAGTCTATCTAATTATAATAAAAAACCATTTGAATATTATTAATAAGTAACTAAAAATAAATATTTTTCAAATTATGATTAAAACAATTTATTTATGTATCTATATACACTCTTTATAAAACTAAACTATTAGAAAGGTTTAAAGTAAAAAACTCTACTATGAAAGACATCATTTTAATTTGTAAATATCAACATAATTAGAATTAATCCAAAGGTGATGATTAAACATTTTTTAGTTAAATCCATTGCCTTATCTAAAGCATTTGAATAATCTCTAAATTGGCTTGTTCCCATAACCTTTACTGTTGATTCAACAGTTAGTATTTCGTATTTATAAACTTCTAATTTTTTACATGCTATTTTTATAAGATCATAAAAATGATCTGCTATTATTTCAAACTTTGTTGTGTAGCCAAAAGGATAATATCCTTCTGTTGTTCTGAATCCAGAATTCTCATGAGTATCTGATGAACATATTTCTAACATTCTGATTCCTTTTTGTTTAAGATGTTGTAAAACATATTCTCTTAATCCACTTTTCATATTATTCGAATCCGCCCAACCTATTACATATTGATTATTGTTACTACTACTATTATTATCAATATTGCAGTCAACGTCTTTGTTTACATCAATAAGGATAATAGAAAGACCACTTTTTCCAAGATCTTCTCCAAAGACTAACTTATTTTTAATCTCGTTTGTATTTGATAGACCAATTTTAAAATCATATTGTGGGGACTCTTTCAAAATCTTTAGACATTTTTTTCCTGCTATTAACAAATCTTCATTTTCGTTTTTTTCAATTTTTTTTCCCATGGCATTATGACTATCTATTATAAAAAGTCTCTTAAATCCTTCATTTTTTGAATATGTTTCCAATTCCTTACTTATTTCTTCGGGGATATCTTCCATACCATAAGGGGCAAAAGAGAGTATTAGAATAGGAGTATTGTCAAAGATAATCCCTGTAGCAGTTGCTTTTTTATGATTTACTTGAATAGGTATAGAGCATCTATTTCCATAGTTTACTCTATTCTTTGTGTTGGATAATGACTTCAGGTATTTTATGACTTCACCCTTTGAAGGAATATTCAAAGAATGATCAGAGGCACTGTGAAATACTACTGCTTTTTGAGAAAAATGATTATATATTTGATAAGGCAGATTGCTTCCACCAATTTCTTTAAAAGGACCGGGGTGAATATTGGGTAGAACCCAATAAAGCTCCTGATGCTTGTTAGTGAATTTTATAATATGAGTATCAACACATTCATCTTTAGATTTGGATAACAGAATTAGCTCTATCCTATCGACCTTGTTTTCTGTCCATGCTGAAAGGAATGCTTGTAAAAGTGCAAAAGTACTCTGTAAATTTGGTCTTCCAGTTCTATCGGCAAGTATAGTCCATAGTACACCTATCCCAATTAAGATAAGGCCAAAAGAAATTGCTACAACATTGGAAATTAACTCAATAAAAACAGAATAAGGAATAATTAAGAAGAGAAAAATAAGAGGTTGAATCATTGCAGTTTTTATTGCTTGAAATAAATTAGCTCCAAAAACTGAATTGAATATCCCTATTCTTAACCCAATCGCTAACATCATTCCCTCAAACAGGTATTCCTTAGGAGGACTCTCCTTATGAAAAATAATGAAGGCAAGATATCCAAAGATCAGGATGAGTAACCATAACAGATTTGAAAAAGCTGAAACATGAAGAATTTTGGATATTTTATTAACTGGTGTTTTTCTTAACAGAAAAAGATCTAAAAAATAACTGAATACTAGAAAAGAAATTCCTGTTATTATAAAAAAAAATAAATTTAGTAAATTTAGTGTTAGATAAAATTGATCAAAAAAGATTATTATAATTAAAGAGCCAAGTAATGATAATGATAAAGAAATTTTATAAGAAGAAAAGTTAATTCTGGTTAGAGACCATCTTCTGTGAATATTCGAAACACTGTCATGGCCATTTTCCATATTGTGCTATTGAGTTATTATGCTCCAGCAACAGGAAATATGATTCTAATAATGATAGAAATTGCAATTAAAGCTCCTGTGACACCAAGAACAACTTCTGGTTTCACTTTTACCCCTTTAGTTTCATCCTCAAAGAATCTTAGTAAACCCGCACTTGAGGCTGGTAATGGTGCATTTTTCTTTTTGCTACTCAATTTATATAACATAAAATCTTGCTACTTAAATAGCTATCGTCTAGTAAAAAACAATGCACAGCGAATTTATAATAGTATTAAGTTACTGGGTAAGGCTTAATAAGAAGCAAAGAAAAGTATAGATAAATATAATATGGCGGTTATATGTAAAAAATGTGGATTACCTGATGATTTATGTCCTTGTGGTGATTTAGAAAAAGAAGAGACAAGAATAATAATCCGCCTTGAAACTCGGAGATTTTCTAAAACTACAACTATGATAGAAGGAATAGATCCTAAAGTAACCAATATGCACAATATTGTTAAAGAGCTTAAAAGCCAATTTGCCTGTGGTGGAACTGCTAAAGATGGTTTTATCATGTTACAAGGCGACCATCGTGAGGATGTTAAAAGCTATTTGGTGAAAAAAGGATTTAACCAAGAAGCAGTTGAAGTAATGTAAATTATTTGTCTCTTAGAAAATATTTCCTAATCTTTTTAGAATAAATGTGATAGAATATTAAAACTCCATCGTATTATTAGGGTAATATTTATATGTTAGAATAAAATATAAATAGTACGGATTTAGTTATTAAAAAGTTTTGTGGTGAAATGAATGGTTAAAGATATATCGCTTTTTGGCGATCGGTGCCCACGATGTGGCAAAGGTCCGATGGTGACTGACAATTCTACTGGTGAGATGTTTTGTGGAAATTGTGGCTTTGTAATTAATGAAAGAATTGAAGAAACTGGACCAGAATGGAGAGCATTTTCAAAAGAAGAACATGAAGATAGAAGTCGTGCTGGGATTCCTACTTCGTTAGCTATGCACGATATGGGACTAGCTACGATCATTGGACCTGTGGATAAAGATGCTTCTGGTAAACCGCTTTCCTCTTCAATGAAGAGCACTATCGAAAGGCTTAGAACATGGGATAGCAGAAGCCAGGTTCATGAACCTGTAGATCGTAATTTTAGACAAGCGTTTAGTGAATTAGATAGATTAAAAGATAAACTGGCAGTGGGAGATGCAGTAATAGAAAAGGCTGCATATATATATAGAAAAGCATTAGAAAAAGGATTAGTTAGAGGTAGATCTATTTCTGCTCTCGTAGCAGCTGCTTTATATGCTGCATGTCGTGATACAGAAACACCTAGAACCCTAAAGGATATAGCTAATGCAAGTAACATTAAGAAAAAGGATGTTGCACGTTGTTATAGACTTTTAATTAGAGAGCTTGACTTAAGAATGCCAGTTGTAGATCCAGTAAAATGTGTTGCAAGAATTGCTAGCAAAGCTGGATTGTCTGAAAAAACTAAACGTAAAGCCCTCGAAATTCTTAAAAAAGCAGAAGAAGGGAAAATTTCAGCAGGAAAAGATCCAATGGGTTTAGCAGCTGCTGCATTATACGTTGCCTGTGTTATGAATGGAGAAAATAAGACACAAAAGGATGTTGCAGAGGCAGCAGGAGTTACAGAAGTAACTATTAGGAATCGTTATAAAGGATTGAAAACTCATCTCAAACTATAAATAATTTTTGATCTTATTTATGGAAGAATCTCTCTTTTTTCAAAGAAGTCTATTTTATACCGAGAATGATTGTTTTTGATTAAATTGACTAGTTTCTATATCATTATGGTCTCTTTATTTATCTCAGTGATTTTCCAGTTATCTTTTCAATATTCGAATCAAATAGAATCAAATAATCAAACCTATTCGAATGTTGAGAATGTAAGGTTTATCCATTACTTGGATGAAAATGTGGCCATTGAGGAAATAAAGTCAGGAAATTTGGATACTTATTTTTTTCGTATTCCTCTTGATTTAGTTTCAGATATAAAAAACGATATCAATATTAATCTATATGATAAGATAGGCGGTTCATTTGGAATTTTGTTAAATCCATCTCCACCATTAGAAAATGATACCATAAATCCATTTGAATTTCGTGATGTGAGATTTGCTATAAATTATTTAATAAACCGGAATTTTATTTCAAATGAAGTGTTACATGGTTATGGAATTCCAATGTACGATCCTTTTGGTCTTTTTTCACCTGATTATCCTGTGGTAATGAACACAGTTGAGTCATTTGGATTCCATTACGATCCAGAATATGCATCAAAACTAATTAAAAAAACTTTGCTAGGACATGGAGCTGATCTGAAAGATGACAAGTGGTATTTTAAAGACAAACCTATTAAATTAAAAGTTTTAATAAGGAGCGATGATCTCCAAAGGAAAATTCTGGGAGAATTAATTGCTTCAGAACTTGAACAGCTGGGTTTTTCAACTATAAAAGATTATAGTGATCTAAATAAGGCTGTTACTCTTACTCAGGGATCGGATCCACAAAAATTTTTATGGCATCTATATACAGAAGCATTTGCTGGATCAACCTCATTTATTAAATATAATGATGCAGTTGTTGCCCAAATGTATGCCCCTTGGTATGCTAATATGCCTGGAAATCAAAATCCTGGATTTTGGCAATATCACAATTCTACATTAGATAATTTAACTCAAAAATTAGTCTTTTCAAATTTTACCTCTAAAAATGAAAGAGACAATTTACTTAACGAGGCAACCAAACTGGGAATTGAAGAATCAGTACGTATTTTTTTAGTTAAGAACGTCGATCCTTACGCAGCATCTTCTTCTGTAAAGGGTCTAGTAAATGATTTTGGAGCTGGTATTACTAGTAAATATTCATTACTAAATGCAAAATCTGAAAGAAATAATTCTCTAAAAGTAGGAGTTAAACAAATTTATCAAGGTGCTTGGAATACTATAGGTGGTTTTAGTGACGCCTATAGTATAAATATATACTCAAATATTGCTGATAGTCCTACTCTTAGACATCCATTTACAGGAGAAGTTATTTCAATGAGAAATCAAATTCTAAATTCAACGTCAAATGGTCCAGAAGAACGAATACCAATTCATCCAGATACCATCATATGGAATAGCAAGTTAGGATGGGTACCTGTAGAAAAGAATTCAACATCATTAAGTAAAGTCACATATAAAATTTTATACTCCAATTGGCATAACGGAATCCAAATGGATAAATCTGACTTGTTGTACTCTTTATATTTTATGTATGAATGGGGAACAAATAGCGGAGCTAATGATCTTACTGTTGATCCAGAGTACACTTCTAGAGTAGAGCTTGGATTACCTTATTTTAAAGGAATCCGATTTATACCTGGACACGATGATATTGTTGAATCATATTTAGATCAATGGCATTATGATAATAAAGAAATAGCAGCAAGTGCAGGAGTATGGGCTCAGGAACCTTGGGAGATAACTGCAGCATCTGAAAGGTTAGTTTTATCAAATGATCTTTCTTTTTCTAAATCACAATCTACTACAAAGAATGCAGAATGGTTATCGTTAATAATTCCAGAACATGCTAATTTAATAAAAAAAGAGCTCATCAAAATGAAAAATGAAAATTTTATACCTCCACCTCTTAAAAATATCGTAAGTCTGACTGAAGCAAAAAAAAGATATGATGCTAGTATAAATTGGATAGAAAAACATAACCATGCATTAATAAGTAATGGTGCATTCTATTTGGATAGATACAATCCCTCAGGAAGGATAATCGATATTAAATTATTTAATGATTCTTCTTATCCTTTCGAACGGAACTATTGGTCAAACTTCGAAAACCCTAAATCAATCCAAGTTGTGTCTGTTGATTTCTCAAAGTTTATAAAGATAGGCGAAGAGCAAATTTTTGAATTTCAGATTCTTATTGATAATATTCCAATGAATAAAACAACGTCGTCTTCAATAACAGCTGAATTTTTCCTTACTGATTATAATGGAAATATTATTTCACAGGGCAAGGCGTTACCAGTACATGATAAATTGGGATACTTTAAAATTTCTTTACCAAAAGAGGAAACAAATAAAATTCCAGTAGGGCCGGTTACTCTAAAGCTATATGCTAGTATAAACAACTCTTTACGTCCATTTATCTCCACAAATACCTTTCTTGCTATTCGTTAATCACAAAATTTCTCCCTCTAACCTATATATTTCTTTTTTAATTTTATTTATTATGTTCTCAAATTTCATATTTACCATTTTTTCATCAAATCCCTTAATAGAAACATAAATATTTATTTTCGGAACTCTTGAAGTTGGACTTTTTGCATGTGTTTTAATATAAAAATCATATTCCTTTTCATCATATTTCTCAACAACTGTTTCTAAAAATTTTGCAATCTGACTCTCTCTAATTTTTATTGTCTTTAGAAATTGTTCTTTGAAAAAAATACCCTTGTGATCAGCCATTATCATCTTTAATATATTTGCTTTAAAAATGTGTCTTAATTCGATAGGTACGCCTGGTAAACAAATTATTTTTGTTTCTCTATGTCTAATTAATACTGAAGGTGCTGTTCCTACTATGTTATCAATTATTTGTGAATTTTCTGGTACCAGTGACATTTTTAACTGATATTTATTTAATTTCTTTATACCACGATTAAAATAATTTCTCTTTAGGATTGCTAATGCAATAGGATCATAGATAAATTTCCTATTTAGTGCTTTTCCAATTGATTCGATTGTGATATCATCATATGTAGGACCAAGACCACCAGATGTTAATATCCATCTCGGTCGACGGTTTAATGCTTCTTTTATAGTAAATTCAATCTCCTTAAATTCGTCTCGAATTATGGTTATTCTTGATACATTACCTCCAATACGTCTTATTCTTGTTGCTAGCCAGGACGAATTTTTTTCAATCGTAGTCCCATTCAATATTTCATTTCCAATACAAATAATTTCTATATCCTTGGACAATAGTTACCTACTACTAGATTCTATTTTTCCTATAAAATTTCTTTCCATTCATAATAATTGAAAATTTACTTCTATAATATAAAAGGTTAAAGAGGATGACAAGACTGATACTGAAACTACTATAAATTAAAGTCTACCATATGATAGACAATTTAATTGTAATATATAAATCACTTTTAAAAACTTAACTTTTACATTGTTGATATGTATCGAATATTTTATATTTTCATATTATATTTACTTTTAATCTATGACCCCTTCTGAAATTGGTGAACTCATTGCTAGATGTACAGCATTCAGTCCTGGTCATATTACCGGCTTCTTTGAAAAACCAGAGAATAGAAAACTTGACACAGATCTACTTTGTTATGGATCTAAAGGAGCAGGTTTTTCTTTCAAAAAAGGAGTGACAACATCCGTAGAACTTTACAAATCTAAAAAAAAATGGTATGAAATCTCTATTAATAATTCATTAACAACTAATGCAGAGGTATCTAAATGGGTAGTACAATATTATCTTGATAAATTTGATTTTAATTTTTATATTAAAATAAATCATTTTATCGATATTCCAATTGGTTATGGGTTAGGAACCAGTGGGGCCGGTGCTCTGAGTCTTACTTATGCTTTGAATAAGGCTCTTAATATAAATTTGTCAAAGGAACATGCTGCACAAATCGCCCATATAGCAGAAATTGAATGCAATACAGGTTTAGGTACTGTAATCTCAGAATTTTATGGTGGATTAGAGATCAGGACTAGTTTTGGTGCTCCTGGAATTGGTAAATTAACTAAAATAGAACTAAATAATTATAAAGCTATTATTCTTTGTATTAGTCCTCTTTCTACAAATCAAATTCTTACTAACTATTCAAATAATGCTAATTCTCTTGGGGAAAAGATGGTAGAACAATTATTATTATCGAAAGATGTTAATTTCTTTTTAAGGATGTCTCATCAGTTCGCAGATTTCCTAGGATTGACAAAAGGAATATGTGCAAAACCAATAGAAGAATTAAAGCGTCTTGGAGTCGATTCTAGTATGGGCATGTTTGGGGAAACAGTTTTCACATTGGTTCCTCCTAATGAGGTTTCTTCAGTTACTTCAGTGTTGAAGAAATTTCCTGGTACCTTGATAGTTTCGGATATTGATAATCGAGGAGCTTTGATAGAAGATTTTGATTGATACTGATCTCATACCATCCAATCACCCAAGAGCAAAATCTCTTGCAATACGACATTTACTCACTAATGGTTTTAACTCTGGTCTGGTAGTTAGCGAAGGACTCATAGCTCATGGCAGAGGCGAGGCATTCGATTATCTTATCGGTGAAAAAACTTCTACTTTCGCTTTAGATGCAATTAAAGCAGCATCCAGTTTATTGTTGCTTGCTGAGAAACCTGTAATATCTGTAAATGGCAATGTCGCAGCCTTATGTCCTAAGGAGATTGTTGATCTAGCATATGAAACTAGTTCATCAATTGAAGTTAATCTCTTCTATCGAAATAAAAAACGAGAATATTTAATCGAGGAAACCCTAAAAAAAAATGGAGCAAATGTTGTTCTTGGAGTAGGACAAAAAGAATTTTTAAAAATACCTGAATTGACTAGTAATCGGAGACATGTTGATCCTGAAGGAATATTTTTGGCTGATGTAGTTTTTGTACCCTTGGAAGATGGTGACCGTACACAGGCGTTAATTAATATGCACAAAAAAGTAATCACAGTTGATCTGAATCCTCTTTCACGAACGGCTCAGAATGCCACAATTAGTATAATTGACAACATTGTAAGATCTGTTCCAGAACTTGTTAAAACTTCAAGGCAATTGAAACAAAAGAGTCCTAACTCACTATTAAAAATATTAAATAATTTTAATAATAAATATAATATTGATAATTCGTTAAAAATAATACGTGGATTGAAATGTGAGCAATAATGACTACTACAAATAATAAACCTAGACTAAAGAAAATGGTTGTTAATGATATTGTATCTATGAAAAATAAGGAAAAAATTTCGGTCATTACATCTTATGATTATTGGAGTGCAAAAATATGTGATAATTCAGGTATTGATATAATATTGGTTGGTGATAGTGGAGGAATGGTTATGCTAGGTTATAATTCTACCGTACCTGTCAACATGAAGGAAATGCTCATTTTCTCAAAAGCAGTATCTTTAGGTACTAAAAGATCTCTTATAGTATCTGATATGCCATTTGGTTCGTATCAAGTTGGAATTAAACATGCAGTTAGGAATGCTATTAGATTCATAAAAACAGGAAGTGATGCGGTTAAACTTGAAGGCGGAATAGAAATTATTGATAGAATCAAGGCAATTAAAGAAGTTGGAATTCCTGTAATGGGTCATATAGGATTAAAACCTCAAACTACTAAACTCTGGGAGGGTTATAGAGTACAAGGTAATACTGCTATTGGGGGATCTCAACTCTTAAAAGAAGCAATAGAACTTGAGAAAGCTGGAGTTTTTGCAATTGTATTGGAAATGGTTACTTCTGAAGTTGCAGATTTAATCTCTAGAAATGTAAAAATTCCAACAATTGGTATTGGATCAGGCCCCCACTGTGATGGACAAGTTCTGGTTTTACACGATATGTTAAATCTGTATGATAACATCAAACCACGATTTGTAAAAACCTATACTAATCTTTCAGAGACTATTCTGAATTCAATACACAATTATATTACCGATGTAAAAACAGGTAAATTTCCAGAAGATAGGCATTCATACAAAATTGAAGATAAAGAATTTGAACGGTTAGTTAAAATGATAAAAACATTAAGAAAAAAATTGTCATAACTTTGAAAAATGACTAGTGATTTACATCCTTCAAAGGATATAACAAATACGCTTGGGAACACTTTAAAAGACAAAAAAATAGTTCTTTGTGTTTGTGGAAGTGTTGCTGCTTACAAAGCAATTGATTTTGCTCGTTTATTAATGAGGCATGGTGCGAATGTGGTCCCTGTAATTTCAAATTCTGCTACCATGTTATTACATCCAAATTATTTGAAATGGGCTACTGGCAATGAAGTTATTAACAAATTAACTGCAGATATGGAACATATTAAACTGGCAGATTTTAAAAAATCAGATTTAATAATTTTGTATCCATGTACGGCTAATACTATTGGGAAATTTGCAAATGGAATAGACGATACTTCTATAACCTCTATTTTGTCTGTAGGATTGGGAGCAAAAATTCCTATCTTTATTGCACCGGCTATGCATGAAGCAATGTACTACAATCAATTGGTCATTGAAAATATCCTTAAACTAAAAAAACTTGGTGTAATTTTTCTAGATCCAGAAATTATAGAAGGAAAAGCGAAAATTCTTCAACCAGACCAAGCATTAAAATCAGTTTTAGAATTTTTTACTAAAAGTACAAAAAAAATTCTTTCTGGAAGGAACATATTAGTAACATCTGGAGGTACAATGGAGTATATAGACCCTGTCAGAGTTATCACTAATCTCAGTTCTGGAAAAATGGGAAACGCAATAATTAAAGAATCGCTTGAACTTGGTGCTCATGTTACTCATGTTGTAGGAAATTCTTCTGTTCTGTGTACTTCAAAGTCTTCTTATTTGGAAACTATTAAGGTTGATACGTCTGATGAAATGTATACAACAGTTATTTCTGAGATAAGATCAAAGAAATATGATCTAGTTATTTTTGCTGCTGCAGTAACAGATTTTAAACTTCTTCAAATACATAAAAAGAAAATTCCTAGTCAAATTTCTCATCCAATTAATTTAGAACTTGTTCCTACAAAAAAAATTATTGATGAAATTAAATTAATAGACAAAAATATATTTCTTGTAGGTTTTAAAGCATATTATGATGTTTCAAATACTTTTTTAATTAATAAGGCAAAGAAAAAATTGAAAGAATGTAATGCAGATATTATAATTGCGAATGATGTAGGGAGAACAAAGACTAAAATAGGATCCGATTATAACGAAGTTTTTATTGTTTCACAAAAAGGGTCAGTAATTCATTTGAATGTTCAATCTAAGGATTCGATTGCAAAGAAATTATTTGAAATTATTATTTCAAAGTTAAAATAATAATAAAGTCTCTTCTTATGGATATTTTCTTTACTAGGTTTTTAGCATGTTATATAGATATAGAATTTGTTACTATTTTGATATAATTTAAATAATAATTAAATCCTTCTCAAATTTATTAAGATTTTTTATACCTGCTCCGTGTATTTTACTGTCAATAATTATACTATCTTCAATTCTCACTCCAAATTTTGATTCAAGATATATCCCAGGTTCAATTGTAATGGCCATATTATCCAGTAGTAATTCTTCATTGTTAGGGCGAATCCAGGGAGGCTCATGAACATCTAATCCTATACCATGCCCAGTCGAGTGATTAAATTCATTTACATAGCCATTTCTGGAAATGTATTCCCTACAGGTTTTGTCAACTTCTCCTATTTTTATTTTGTTACTACATTTAGTTAGCGCTAGTCTCTGAGCGTCTTTTACTATTTCGTATATCTTCTTCGATTCAAGACTTAATGTTTTCAAACCAAATGTACGTGTGGCATCGGCAACATAACCATTAACTCGTAAAGTGAGATCAATAACAATAAGGTCTCCTCTTCTAAATTCTCTATCAGAAACATTAGCATGAGGGAATGATGCATTTGGTCCACTTGCTATTATGAATGGGTTTAATGTAGATTTGTAAGAAGGAAACCCACCACCATTCTTGAATGTTTCGTATATTAATATTGTCTGTAATTGTCTTTCTGATACTCCTTCCTTTATTTCATCTAAACAGATACCATATAATTTATCTATAATACTAGCAGCTTGTTTTATATATTTTATCTCAACATCTTCTTTGATACTTCGAGTTTTAAAAAATGGGTCATCATTCACAATTATTTTATTATCTCCAATCTTTTCTTTAATGTGATTTATTAAATTATAGTTAGCGTTATCGGTACAATAAAGGTCATTACTGCCCAATTCTGAGATTGTGGATAACAAAGCAGCATCACTTCCTCTTTCCGTTTTTATAATTTCACATTCTTTTGAGTCTTCTGATGCTCGAAAATACTCTAATTTCGGTGTAAATAATTTTGTACTATTTTGGTTCAATAACACAATTCCTTCTCCCCAAAATCCTGTGAGATAAAATATATTTTCAGGTTGAAAAGAAAGTATATTTTTACAATTGATTTCAGATATATTATTTAATAATTTATTTTTTCTAGAGCTAAACACTGCATTCAATCTCCTATTACCTAAAATAATTAAATTATTAATAATGCTATTTAAGTAATTTTAAATAACGGTAGTACTGACTTTACTTGAAAATATGGAATATTTAGTAATGCTTCCAGGTCCTACTAACGTTCCAAATCGTGTGATGAATGCTATGCTTGCTCCAGTTATCAACCATCGTAGCGAAGATTTCAGAATTTTATATAGAAGTATAATTGAAAAAACTCAAAAAGTTTTTGAAACAAGTGGTGATATTATTTTACTTACTACTTCAGGAACAGGTGCTGTAGAGTCTTCAGTAGTTAATTTGATAAAAAAAGGAGATAAAGCAATTATTCCTGTAAATGGAGAATTTAGTACCAGACTTGCAGATTTGATTGATAGTTGGGGAGGTACTGCAATTAGGATAGAATCTCCTTTTGGACAGAATCCTCCTATTAAAAAAATTGAGGAGGCATTTGAAGTTAATAAAGATATTAAAGCTTTGTATGCGGTTTATAATGAAACTTCGACAGGAACTACAATTAGATATATGGATAAATTAGGCGACCTTTGTGGAAAATATGGGTCGTTCTTTATAGCAGATGCTGTTTCTATACTCGGGGGTGATGACCTTCCGGTAGATAAATGGAATGTTGATATGTGTATTACAGCATCTCAAAAGGCCCTTGCCGCACCACCAGGTGTTTCTCCAATATCGATAAATGAAAGAACAAAAAAATACATGCAATCAAATCCATCACCTATATTGTATTTGAATCTGAATAGGTATTTCAAATATTACAAAGAACATACCGAAACCCCTTTCACTCCTGCATTACCTTTGTATTATGCATTTGACGAAGCCCTAAATATTGTCCTAGAAGAAGGCATGGAGAAAAGAATTCAAAGACACCGACAATGTGCTGATGCTTTTTATTCTAGTTTAAGTGCAATGGGTCTGACTCCCTATGCTCAAGAAGATGCAAGGAGTAATGTCATTATCGCATTTAACTACGTTGAAGGCATGGATGACAAGAAATTCAGAACTTTGTTATCAGATGATTTTAGAGTTCTAATAGCTGGAGGATTTGGAAATCTCAAGGGTAAGGTCTTTAGAATTGGAAGCATGGGAGAAGTAAATCGATATCATGTTATGCGAACTGTCTCATCAATTTACTCGGCTATGAAGATGCTGGGAATAAATGTGAACGACAAGGCATTGTCTATCGCAGAGGAAAAATTGAAAAATTTGTAATTCAGGTCCCTTTTGTCATTTATCAAACTTAATATAGGGTAAATAAATAGCGATTTTTATGCCTTTTGATAAAGGATCTTTAATATTATTAGATTATACTGCCCGAATCAAAGATAATGGTGAAATTTTTGAAACAACTATTGAAGAAGATGCAAAAAAATCCAATCTCCATGATCCATCTCGAACATATGAACCAAGACTTATCTCAGTGGGAGAAGGTTGGGTATTAAAGGGCTTGGATGAGGCTCTAACTAGTACTGACGTCGGTCAAAAACTCTCAATTGAAATTTCCCCTGATAAGGGGTTTGGTGAAAGAGATACTAATAAAGTCAGAATGATTCCCCAGAGAAAATTAGGTGAAAAGGCTAACGAGATAAAGATTGGCGATGTTGTAGAGTTGGACGATCGAACTGGTATTATTCGGTATATAGGCTCTGGTCGGGTTCAGATTGATTATAATCATAGGCTTGCTAGCAGAGTTCTTGTTTATGATGTCAATGTGGTTAAAAAAGTCGACACAAATGATGATAAAATCAAATATTTGTTAAAAAGACGACTTCCTATAGATGATGAGAAGGCCAAATTCGAGTTTAAGGATGACACAGTAGTAATTGAATTATCTGAAGATATTTCTCTGTTAGATGGTTTGCAAATAATCAAAAAGGCAGTAAGTTCAGATATTTTCAAATTTGTAGATGGAGTAAGCAAAATAACGTTTCAGGAAGTATATTTATCGCAAAAACCAAAAGAGACTTTACCACCCTCTGCTACAACAAATGAAACTGTAACGCCTGCTGCTACAACAAATGAAACTGTAACGCCTGCTGCTACAACAAATGAAACTGTAACGCCTGCTGCTACAACAAATGAAACTGTAACATCTGATACTTCTCCGAGATCCGATACTTCCCTCAGGTCTGAAAGTGCATCCAAATCTGAAAACAAAAAATAATAAGATTTAGATAGTAATTATCATTTTTGGAGACTATTTCAATCAAACTCCTTTCTTTAGAATTATTTTTATTACCCTCAATAGGAAAATAAAAGAAATTAATAGTTTGTAATTACAGTATACTTAGTTGATTTCTTAGATGACTTTTGCTGATTTTGCTAGTTCATATGCTGATTTTTTATCAAGTTTTGTTTTACTTAATATAGTATATCTTTCAGGTCTCAAATCTTGGGCAATTATCAAGGATTGTACAACATCTTTTTCAGTCAAGTTTATTTGATTAGCTTTGACAGGAGCTTTAACATTTTCTAGAATATCTATAATTCCTTCGAAATCCATGCCATACAGCTTAGACATGATTATCGTTCCAAGTCCTACCCTTTCCCCATGAAGACCACAATGCCCATCAGTAATATATTCAAGTGCATGACTAAAAAGATGTTCAGATCCAGAACATGGTCTGCTACTTCCAGCTATACCTGCAGCAACACCTGCACTTATTAACGCCTCTATAATAGTTCTAACCCCATATTCATTTAGTAATAATTCTTTTGATTTATTCATAATAATATCCGCGCTTAATTTTGCGAGATAAGCAGAATAGGCTCCGAAATATTCATTTTTGTCATCTCTTGCTAACTCCCAATCTTTAACAGCAGTAATTTTGCCTATTAAATCGCCACAACCACTGGATAATAACCTGCAAGGTGCTTCCGAGATTAATTTAATATCTGCCAATATCCCTATTGGCGTGTTTGCTTTAATAGAATGAGGTTTATTTGATCCTTTAAGGGAAACAAATGGACTTGAAATACCATCGTGAGAAGCAGAAGTAGGGATACTTATAAAGGGTTTTTTTATAGAATATGCAATCATCTTTCCTACATCAACAGATTTTCCCCCTCCAATTCCAAGTATTAAATCAGGTTCTAATTCTTCTAATTCTATTTTGATTTTAGATACTGTTTCAAAAGATGCATCTTTTCTAATAACCCAATAATTTTTAATATGATACTTTTCTAATGATTTTTTAATATTTTTTTCAATCTTATTTCTTACAGTTTCGCCACTAATGATTACGACGTTGGATGTTTCATTATCTATATCAGTTATAAAATTTCCAAGGTCTGAGATCACATTGTCTCCGACAAGAATTTTCCTTGGAAGCTCCATCAAATGACTATTTGATTTCAAATATCCTTCTTTCTAAAATAAATTTTAATTATAAATAAAATAAATATATTTCTTAAAATTGTTGTATTTTAGACAAAATTTGTTATCATACTATTGTTATTGTTGGACAACATCTGCTATAGCATAACCCATGCCTACTCTAGTAATCTTTATTTTGACTTCGTCACCTTCTTTTGTATTAGCTACAAATATTACCATTCCTTCAATTTTAGCAACACCAGCATCCCCTCTTTTACTCATTGCTTCAATTTTTACATCGTATTCTTCTCCTACTTTAACAGGAATCCTGAATGATCTAAATTTTCTGAAACCTGTTTCGTTACTTGAATTGTTTTCATTAGGTCTGTTACTAGTACTTTCCCCATTTGTTTCTACATCCATACTATCTAACCTTTCTTTACGTTGAATTTATTATATATTACTATTTCAATCTTATTTTTTTCACCTTTATTCAAAAACAAAAGGTTTTCCTCTTATTTGATCGCAATCAATTTATATTTCATTCAAAAAACTGAGGTATATTATATTATACTGAAGGAACTGGAGATGGAATTTACTAATTTTGATAATGAACAGTCAAGTCAGAATATCATGGCTACTATACTAAAAAGCTTACCAAAGGAATCAGGTTTGACTAAGATAGAATATGAAGGACCTAGTATTGCACTATACAGTAAAAATCCTAGATTTTTGATAGAAAATTCCCAAATCCTTTCTAATATGGTCAACACGATTAGAAAGAGAGTTGTAATTAGAACCGATGAATCGATTCGCAAATCGCGGAACGATTCTACTAATATTATTCAGACGCATTTACTACCTTTAAAGGTTGAAATGAATGGAATTATTTTTGATGATGCATTAGGTGAACTAACAATATATATCAATAGTTCATTTGAAATGAAAAATCAAATTGAAAATACCATTTTATTGGACTTGGTCACTGAAACAGGATGGAAAATCAAGATACGAAAATCAACAGTAAAACTTGCTACAATTCAATTTATCGATAAAGTTTTAGATAATTCCACCGAATATAGGATAAAATTCTATAAAGAAGTCGGAGACAAGGTTTTCAGAACAAAATTAAGTAACAGTTGTGAAGCTAGTGTCCTCACATTGGGAGGCTTCGGTGAAATTGGCAGATCATGTTTTTTACTTGTTACTAAAGAAAGTAAAATATTACTAGACTGTGGAATAAATACTCATGAAGAAAAAGCTATAAATTATTATCCACGATTCGATATGACAGGCTTCACTTTAGATGAAATTGATGCAGTTATAATAACGCATGCTCATATCGATCATACAGGTTTTCTCCCCTTTCTATTCAAATATGGGTATAGAGGCCCAGTTTATTGTACTGAACCTACATTACCTTTAATGACTCTCCTCCTCCTTGATTATCATAAAAACCATGAGTTATATTCTGAAGATGATATAAAAAATGTAATAATTCATAGTATGCCTTTATCTATGGGAATAGTTACAGATATCTCACCAGATGTAAAACTTGTATTATCTAATTCAGGACACATATTAGGTTCTACATCTATTCATTTACATATCGGAAATGGAAATCATAATTTAGTCTATACTGGGGACCTCAAGTTTGGAAAGACTAATTTACTCGAGAATGCATCTTGGAATTTTCCTCGAGTTGAAACACTTATTATAGAAGGAACCTTTGGAAGTAAAGATTTACCTCATAAACGTGAAGAAACTGATCCCATTTTGATCGATAGCATTAATCAAACTCTTAGAGATGGAGGAAGAATTCTCATTCCAGTTCCGATTATAGGACTTTCACAAGAGTTAATCTATACCTTAACAAAATATCAAGAAGATGGTTCATTAGACCCTTCAGCAGAAATCTTTGTGGACAAGTCTGTACTTGAAGCAACATATATACACGAATTATATTATGACTATCTATCTAAAGAAGTTAAATCCAAAATTTTAAATGAGAATATCTCGATCTTTAATTATAAAAATCTCAAATTACTCAATTCAAAATCTAAGGTAGACAAACCAGGAATAATACTTGTTCCATCATCTATGCTAATGGGTGGTCTTTCTGTAAAATTCTTAAAGCAAATTCACAACGATCCTCTTAGTAAAATAATATTTATTTCAAATCAAGGAACAGGAACACTCGGTAAGGAGATTCAAACAGGAAATACTGAAGTAACGATAAATGGGCAACAATTAAAATTAAAATGCAAAATACATGCTATACATGGATTTAGCAATCATAGTGATTATAATCAACTTCTCGCCTATATTAGTAGGTTAAAGCCAAAACTCAAAAGAGTGGTAATAAATCATGGAGAAAAACCTAGAGTACAGAATTTGGCTTCTTCGGTAAACAAGATTCTTAATATTCAGTGTCAATATTTACTGGTTCCAGAAGCAATAAAATTGTTATAATTCGGGCAGTGTATTGTTTGTTTAATTTACTAACAATATTGTTGCTAACTAAATAAGCATGTGATTATTCTTCAACAACAACTCCGATAACAGCAACAACAGCAGCAACAGCAGTAGTACCAGCAAGTGCAGCAATAATCATTAAACTTAAAGGTGTTGATTTCTTTAATTATATTATGCCAGAGAGTCAAGAATCAACAACAACAATCAAATCATCTATCGATGAGCTCTCAAAAAAATGGAATATTGAAAAACCTATTTATGATTTACATCTAGGCAGAAGAAATGATGTGATAGACACTACTGTTAAAGTTAATCAAGTAATTTTTCATATCCCAAAGTTGTCAAATAATGATCTATTTGTTCTATGGAACTGTCTGTGGCCTGATTGTCATAACTGCTGTGAAAAACAGGGGCGATTGCCTTTAACTAAAGATGATATTTATACTCTAAAAAATAAATTGAATTATAATTCTATTACTGAATTTCTTGATAAAGAAACAAAAATATCATCTTGGAATGAACCTGGCTCTTTTGGAAATCTAATTACTCATATTAGTATGATCTCATTAAAGCGAAAGGTAACTGAGACCGATGAAGAAGATGGAAAACCTGTAAAATGTAGATTTTTAGATGATCAAGGTAGTTGTAAAATTCAAGATGGAAAACCCGGTGTATGCTGGTTGTATCCGTTTGCATCATGGATGGAATCATATAACAGCCGACCATTAGTTCATGCAACTTTTCAATTTACTGGGGATTGTCCTGGTTTTTATCTAAGTAAAACTATAGATGATGTACTGCCTGTTTTAAATGATTACTCATTCAAAATTTATAATTATAATATGAGTACAAATAGAACAATAAGAGAAGGATTTGGAGCTACCAATATAATCTACTAATTATACTTCTACGTTATGTGTCTTTTTGGTAAACTAAATGGAGAATTTAACCTACTAACTTATAACAAAAGATAAATAAATTACTCCCATCCATCTAAATATCATTAGTAATACTATGTCGAATGATAAATATTCAGATGAGAATGAGCAGGAAAAGGGTAGGAATAATATTAAAGGTGCGGCTGATCTGTTATTAAAAGGGGGTACTTTGCTTAGCACTTCATGTGCGAAATGTGGAGGTGTTCAGGTTCGTTATAAAGAAGAGACTGTATGTGTTAGTTGTGGAAGAAAAATAAAAGATGCAAACAATGGAACACAACAAATCGAAGTAGAAGATCTCCAACATCGAAATCAACATTCAAATCAAGATTCAAATTTATCAAATGTATCAAAAATTCCAACAGTATTTGATTCTAGTATATCCAAAACAACAAATACAAAAATCATCATAGAAAAAATTAATTTTTTGATATCAACATTAGAGAATGAAAATGATATAATAATTCAAAATACCAAGCTTGATCTAATTTCGAAATATTTAGAAGTTATTGACAAATTGAAAATAATCAATAGTATGAAAGAAAATTAATATTATAGGAATTGCAATCTATTTTCATTTTAAAATAAAAAAATGGGTTATATGCTACTAACAAAAAGGACAAATTAATTAACAAATTATTAAATTATTATTTAAGACAAATATTATGATTATAGCTAATATGTTGTTTACTTTTTGTAATTATTAAGATTGATTTCTTAAAATCTTTGTTGCTAGATGTAAACAATAAACAGCTTGAGAATAATCTATAACTTTCATTCATGTCTTTGTCGTTATTCTTATTGCAAGAGGTGATACTAAATTTAATGACTGTAATCTACCTATTAAATCAGGATAAAATGTTTGTCGATCACAATTCAGGATAAACTTTATTGTAGAATAAATTCAGTTGTTATCATAACGAGGTCTACTGACATTTCTGGGTAATCTTTCTTTATACAAAGTTATTTAAAAAGGAAGGTTTATATTATAAAAAAGAAAATATTTTAATGCAGATTTGAATACATGTATTATCAATTTATTGTAAGCAAAATAATCTAATTATACTGTAAAAATACCAAGTGAATTCATTCATATCATATTGTTTTATAACGTATTAAGAGATAAATAAAGCACACATTCCGAGAATGAAATGATTTTTTTGTATCGAAATGAAAGAACTATTATAATAATAAGAAAAAGAATACTATTCAGATAAAAATAAGGGGTACATATATAGTAAGATACCACTCTCTAAATAGGAAGTAATAAAATAATATAATAATTATTGAAAACAAACATCTAGCTTAAATATAACTATTCAAGTAAGTCTACTGATGGAAAAAGAATTGTTCCATAAAAAAGATATAGATAAGAAGATAAGTTTTTTTCAGTCCAAAGTATTATTTATAACCATAATTGGTATTGCGATGGGGTTGATACCTACAGCATCATACGTCAATGCAACTCCTGATACTACAAATATTGATCAGACAATCTCGCAGATTGCTAATCAATTAGTAACTGCAAATCCAGGCCTTGATACGAACAAGGTTTCGCAAACGTTGGAACAGTTGGCATCACAAACTGCCAGCGGTGGCGAAGGAGCAGGAGACGTAAACCAAATTATATCTCAAATTGCAAATCAAGTAGCAGCAAACCCTAAAGGTCCAGTTGCTCAGAATATTATACAACAAGCCCAACAAGAAGCAGTATCTTCTTTACAGGGACCAGTTAATCAACAAATCACCCAGATTGCTGAACAGCTAGCCACTTCTACAGGAGCAGACAAAGCAGCTGTGTCACAGTTAATAACTCAAATTGCATCGCAAAGTGCGAAATCGGGAGGAGGAAATGTCGATCAATTAATTTCTCAAATTGCTAATCAAGCAGCACAGAACCCAGAAGGTCTTATAGGACAATCTATCGTTCAACTCGCACAACAACAAGCAGCAGGAAATACCGGCATTGTAAATCAAGTTATCGAACAAATAGCTAAACAGGCTGCTACTACTGGAGGCGGCGACGTCAGTCAGAGTATAATCCAACAAGCTTTTCAATCAGCGATAGAAGGTAGTGCGGTACAAAAAATTAAACAAGTTGCTTCACAAGTAGCACAAGGGAATCCAGGTACTACTCCAGCTCAGGCTGCACAAACCATAACTCAAATTGCATTGCAAACTGCTAACCAAGGAGGAAATCCATTTCAAGCTATTGAACAATTTGCACAACAAATAGCATCAAATACTAATGGACCAGTTTCCCAATCTATAGCACAATTAGCACAACAACAGGCTAGCGGAGGAGCTCAAGCTGCCGCTGCTAATCAGGCTATAAAACAAGCCGCATCACAGTCTGCAAAACAGTCAAGTTCAGGTGGAGGCGGAGGCGGAGGAAGTCCCATAGTTCAAAATATTGTAAATCAAGTTATCAATCAAATTGTAAAATGTCCTGAAAATGCTCCATGTAATGTAACCCAAATTGCAAATCAGGTGGCTGAAGTAACTGGAGCTACTCCAGCTTCTGTACAACAGGCAATTGAACAGTTAGCACTCCAAACTGCTCAGGGAGGAGGCGACGTTACACAAAGCATCCAACAAATTGCTGAACAAATTGCCCAAAACCCAAGTGGACCAGTTTCCCAATCAATTTCCCAGATTGCTGAGCAGATAGCAGCTGGGAATAACGGAGCTGTAAATCAAGCTATTGAACAAGCTGCAAAACAAGTTGCAACTGGCGGCGCTAACATCGAACAGGTAATAGCTCAAGCAGCCGAGCAAGCAGCAACACCTCTAGATGTAGACCAGCAAATAAGTCAAATTGCTACACAGGTAGCACAAGCCACAGGAGCAACACCTGCTGAAGTTCAACAGACCATAAAACAATTTGCAACTCAGTTGGCTGCAGCCCAACCAGGAGGAGGAGATGTAACTCAATCTATTCAACAACTTGCTGAACAAATAGCTCAAAATCCAACCGGGCCTATCTCACAATCTATAACTCAAATAGCTGAACAAGTAGCAGCAGGTAATACAGAAGCTGTAAATCAAGCTATTGAACAAACAGCACAACAAGTTGCAACTGGCGGCGGCAACATTGAGCAGGCCATAGTCCAAACTGCAGTTCAAACAGCAACGACCGGCGGTGCAGAGGTTAATCAAAAAATAACTCAAGTAGCCAATCAAATAGCTGCTGCGACTGGAGCTAATCCATCAGAAGTACAACAAACAATTGAACAATTAGCAGTTCAAACTGCTCAAGCAGGAGGAGATGTTTCTCAAGCTATCGAACAAATAGCTACTCAAGCAGCTGAAGGAGGAACCGATAATCCTACACTCCAATCAATAAGTCAAATTGCTCAGCAACAAGCTGAGGGCAATACAGGAGCTGTAAACCAAGCTATTGAACAAGCAGCAGAACAAGTTGCCACAGGTGGAAATGTTGAGCAAGCTCTTGAACAGAGTGCAACACAAGTAGCCACTGAAGAAGCTACAACTCCGGTAGCAACTCTATTAGCAACACAAGAACCAACTCAAGAGCAAACAACAGAACAAACAGCAACTCAAACAGCAACAGAAGATGAAGCCACAACAACTCCGGATACAACCGCTAAAGCTGCTCAAGGAGGTCTACAAACATTATTACAAGAACCATCTACAGAGCCAGAAACTGCAACTGAAGAAGAACAACCAACTGGAGAAGAGGCAACTACTACAGATGAAGCAGCTACACCAGATACAACCGCTAAAGCTGCTCAAGGAGGTCTACAAACATTATTACAAGAACCATCAACAGAGCCAGAAACTGCAACTGAAGAAGATCAACCAACTGGAGAAGAGGCAACTAGTACAGATGAAGCAGCTAGTACAGATGAAACCGCTAAAACTGCTCAAGGAGGAATTTTAGGATTATTAAATGAACCCTCTGAACCTGCATCAACAGCATCTGAAGAGGAAACAACATCACCTACCGAAGAAGGAGCAGCAGCAACAACAACATCTGAAGAGGAAACATCCGATGAAGAAGGAGCAGAAACAGAAACACCAACAGAAGACCAACCACCAGCTACTGAAGACGAAACAGCAACCGCACCAACAGAAGATCAACCACCAGCTACTGAAGAAGGAGCAGCAACCGCACCAACAGAAGATCAACCACCAGCTACTGAAGAACCATCTGAAGAAGAAGGCGGCGGCGGATCTGAAGAAGAAGACGGCGGCGGATCTGAAGAGAAGCCAGAATAAAATTGAGTTGAAAATTATTTCAACACTCAAAAACTAAATTTTTTTCTCTTTTTTAACTAATTCTATAATTGTATAATTACTAATATTTCTAAAATTTTGTAATTGACCTTTCAAAATATCCTAAATTGTTTTTGGTTAAAATAAGGTAATTTATATGTAAATTTCAATTTTATCTAACAGAGTGTTTATTTATTTTCTGTATTCAAGGCTTTATATTAATAATTTAAATGTCTAGATACGAAATGGATGTTTTTGTTCAATAAAATTATTATATACAATAAAAAGCATTCTAATTACAGAACATTAAAAGGTATAATTTATGATAAATAAATCAATAATAATTATAGGTATAATTATTTATTTTGGAGTAATTTTAACTTCATCTTCACCAGTACAGCATAATAATGTATTTGACAACATTTCCAGTTTTTCTCTAAAAAACAATATTCAATTTATTTATGCTGAAGGTGATGACGGCGGGGGAGACAATAACGGAGGAGACAAGAAAGACAATGACAAGAAAGACAATGGCGATGACAATGACAAGAAAGACAATGGCGATGATGGTGGAACAGCCACTTCTGATTTTAGAAGTTCTAGTGATGATAGTACTAATGATGAGGCAAACGATAATGGTAATAATGATAAAAAGGAGGAGAACAAACATGATGGAATAGACACTTCTAACGAAGGTAGTTCTAATGATGATGCCACAGATAATGAAAAGAAAGATTCAAAATTCATAGCTGTAAGTTCTCTTGATGATAGTACTTCAACACCAGATGACAAGTCAAAGGAAAGTACTACTCCACCAGGCGGCGGCGGTGATGGCACTACTACTCCACCAGGAGGCGGCGGTGATGGCACTAC